>JAFPEE010000252.1 GCA_017389705.1 Prevotella sp. | reverse complement strand
GCTGTAGTTGGGATGCCAGGCATGGGCATTGTCCGCTGAAATCATGAACGCCCGTTCGACGGCTTGATAAAATGCCTCTTCACTTCCACTCTGTGCCAGTGCAATACGTTTCAGCATCATCGAGAGGAACGGACTGCCAGCCCCCTGCTTGGTCTGTGAGCCCGTCTCTTCATTGTCGAAGATGGCCAGCACCTTTGTCGTGTCTATGGTTTCTGTTGCAATCATTGCCTCCAGACCGGCAAAGCACATTGAGAGGTCATCCAATCGGCCAGAGGACAGGAATTCGTCATGCACGCCGAAGGTACAGGCTGGTGTGGCATCGGCCAGATAGAGGTCGAAGTCAATGATGTCCTCCTGCTTGATGTTCAGTTCTCCGCAGATGACGTTCATCAGCAGACTGCCACGTTCCAACTCGCTGGTGACAATTCCCAATATGGGCAGCATATCCTTCTGTTTGCTCAGTTTCACGCCATCGTTCACCTCACGGTTGAAGTGAATAGCAAGGTTGCTGATCTGAAGCAGAGGACGTTTGACATGAAGAAGCAGCGTCTTGGGATGGAGGGCATCCTCACCGCGGACAATCACACGTCCTGCTATCGTCAGTGGACGGTCGAACCAAGTTGACATGATCGGACCTCCGTAGACTTCCGTATTCAGTTTCACGATGCCACCCTCGCAGGTCATCTCAGCATTAGGCTTGATGCGGAACGTGGGTGAGTCACAGTGGGCGCAAATCATGCGGAACCCGGCATCGGTCAGTGGAAGGCGTCCGATGTGGAAAGCATAGACCGACGAGTCGTTTTTTGTCACGTAGAGTTTGTCACCAGCCTTGACCTCTCCGATAGGCATCTGAGGGTCTAAGCGACGATAGCCAGCCTGTTCCAAATAGCTGGCAATGTTCTTTGCTGCCAGGAAATTCACTGGCGATGCATTTAGGAAATCCAATAGTCTGTTAATCATATTGCAATCGTTACTAATATTTTATAGTTCTTCCCAACGCATGGAATATGCTGCAAGCTGTTTGATGGGTATTTGCAGTTCTGTAGCTATCTTGCGCCAGTCTTTGATGGCGGCACGAACCCCCTCAATAATCTCTGCAGCTTCCTGTCTTTCGAGCATATAGTTCTCGCTTGCGGAGAGCAGGGCATTGATGTCCGACTGTTCCGTATATGAGTCGATGAGCAGGCATTGATGTGACTTTGCTCCAGGGTTGATGTCGTAGGCGGGTGATAGCGTCCAGCCTTTTGGAGTAAGCAGGAAACCATGATTGCGGAAGTGGTCATCGGTGTTGCCGAACATAACGTTGAAAGCCACTCTGCGATAGAGTTCCCTGAGATTCTGCCGTACATCTGTGCAGCCGTGCAGAATGAAATCTACGATGTCCAGATAACCATTGCCTGTGCTGCTATCGGCCCCATCATCAAGGCCAAGCAATGACATTGCCGAAGCGAAATGAATGCGACGGCCATCCTTTGTCCTGTCAAAGCGTTCGGAGAGCAGCAGGTCGCGGTCTTTGGAAATCCTGATGGTGCGTGTCTTTGCCACATGGATGCCTGCCTTGGCTGCGAGATGATGCGAGAAGTGCTCAATGAGTTCTGTGTTCTCCAAATCCTTTTTTGACGGGAACTTGGCCACATACAGTGTACCATCAGTATCGACAACATTAGCCTTAGGACGAGCGCCACCGAGTGAGGTTCCTGGGTCAATCAACTGGTCAAGCCAACGTTGTTCCGGCAATTCATTTCGTTCTTCCGCCAACTCAATCTCATGGCACGCATCGCATAGGGCGCGAAGGCTTTCAATGGGAGGAACGAGATATTTATCACTTGCGTTAATATAGCCATCGCTGTCTTCCTCTTTGTAACGTATGCCTCCCATACGGGTGAAGTCTTCAATGCCAATAAGATAGTCGTAATTGGTGAGCATACGTGTTGGCCTTCCTTCCGACTGGGCCGTCAGTCGCTCCCTGCGGTCAAGCAGCAAACAACCCCAACGGTCGGGGAAGGAATCCTTGACGAATCCGAATACATTGTCATGACCGCGAGGATGCTGCAACGAAGGAACATTCATCAGGTCACCGCTCAGCAGAATGCCACCATGTTGTTTCAGCCACTGGCGCGAATACTCAAAGACAAAATGGTCCTTGCCGCGAACGTGTTCGTAGCCCAGTATTCCTATCTCCTGTGGTGTAGAGAGGAAGTCAAAATCTGCGTAAACCGTTATTCTCTTCATCGCCTAAGTAATTCTGCATCCTGAAGCTGTCTGCCAAGAGCATCGTCGGCAGCCAATAGGGTGATATCGTTTTCCAGATTAAGTGCAAAGAGTACGCGAGCATAAATCCCCATGGAGACCGTCGGGTCACCATGTTCCACTTTAGAGACGGTCAGTCGTGTCACCGTCGCCCTGTCTGCTATGTCCTGCATGGACAGATGCCTGCGCTTGCGGGCCAACATGATTTGCTCGCCCATGATCTTCAGGTTCTGGCTCAATGCCCTTGGCATCGTCTTGCCAAATGTATTCTTACCCATAATTGTACTTTATTGGGTGCAAAAATAAGAAATAATGTTTAATATAACAAACATTTTGAGAAAAATCAGCATATCATACTACTATAAATCCTAATTTTTCCCAAAACTTCCTGCAAAGTAGGCAATAATTCGTTATTTCTTGCTACTTTTGCAACAAAAGTTGCGAGAATGGGCTGCATCTCAGCAAAAAGCAAGCTATTTTGCGTTCGATTTGCACCATCCTTGCAATCAGATTTAAGTGAATTTATGCCAAAAGAGCGTAACAAGGCAGATGGCTATCGTGAGAAGGCTTACGAGGGCGACACCAAGGCGATGAACAACCTCGGGGTCTGCTATGAGCGTGGTACTGGCGTAAAGGTCAGCCTTGAACTGGCGTTCGAATGGTATATGAAGGCTGCTGAGCTGGGCGATGTCTATGGCTGTTTCAACGTCGGCGAGTGCTACTATCACGGAAAAGGCGTGGAGCAGGATGCGGTAAAGGCATTCGAGTGGTACATGAAAGCTGCCGATAAAGGGGATATGCAGTCGCAGGTTAATGTCGCCAATGCCTACTATCTCGGCGATGGCACAGTGCTGGATCATACGAAAGCCTTCTTGTGGTATCGTGAAGCAGCCTTTCAAGGTCATGTCCAGAGCCAGAAAAACTGCGGCGCGGCCTATTGGAACGGCGACGGTGTTGAGAAAGATCTGTCGGAGTGCGTTTTTTGGTATGAGCTGGCGGCCAACGGTGGCGATGCCCAGGCACAGTTCGCTACAGGCTGGTTTCTGATGACCGGTACAGGCGTTCCACAGGACGAACGCAAGGGTTTGAAGTGGATTCACAAGGCCACCTTCCAAGGCTATCAGCCAGCGATAGACTATTGCAAGGAGCACAAT
>JAFPEE010000251.1 GCA_017389705.1 Prevotella sp. | reverse complement strand
GACTATCTGGTGCTGGAGATTGACGGCATCATGGTGCCCTTCTTCATGGAGGAGTACCGCTTCCGCAACGACTCCGTCTGTCTGGTCAAATTCTGCGAGGTCGACACCCAGCAGCGAGCCTCTGAGCTGACAGGTTGCGACGTCTACTTCCCACGTGCCCTGGCAGAGGAAGCAGACGAGACACCATCGCTGGCCAGCCTTGTGGGTTTCCGTATTGTGGATGCCGCGACAGACAAGACGGTAGGTACCATTGCCAGCATCGACGACCAGACGCAGAACATCCTCTTTGAGCTGGAAGGAGGACAACTCATCCCTGCCAACGACGACCTCATCGAGGACCTCGACATGGGCAGTCAACAGATAACCATGAATATCCCTGAGGGATTATTAGATATATGAAGAAACGACAAATTGCCATTCTCGGCTCTACAGGGTCGATAGGCACTCAGGCACTACAGGTCATCGAGGAGCATAGCGACCTCTATGAAGTCTACTGCCTGACGGCAAATAATAAGGTTGAGCTGCTGGCCGAGCAGGCCCATCGGTTCAAACCCGCTGCCGTCGTCATTGCCAACGAACAGCGCTACGACGAGCTGAAACGTCTGATGGACGACCTGCCCGACGTCAAGGTCTATGCAGGACGTCAAGCGCTGGACGAGATAGTAGAGTCCAACCCCATCGATATGGTGCTGACGGCCATGGTGGGCTTTGCTGGTCTGTCGCCAACCATCCATGCCATCAAGGCTCGCAAGACCATCTGTCTGGCAAACAAGGAGACGCTGGTGGTAGCTGGAGAGTTGATTCGCGACCTGGCCTCTGAGTACCACGCTCCTATCCTACCCGTCGACAGCGAGCACTCAGCTATTTTCCAGAGTCTGGTAGGCGAGGACCAAAACCCCATTGAGAAGATTCTGCTGACAGCCTCGGGAGGTCCTTTCCGCAACTTCACGATGGAACAGTTGGAACGCGTCACTAAGGCCGATGCCCTGCGCCATCCGACATGGGACATGGGAGCTAAGATTACCATCGACTCTGCCACGATGATGAACAAAGGCTTTGAGGTCATTGAGGCCAAGTGGCTCTTTGGTGTCAACGCCTCGCAGATACAGGTATTGGTACACCCGCAGTCCATTGTCCACTCTGCTGTGCAGTTCCAGGACGGAGCCGTCAAGGCCCAGCTGGGCGTGCCCGACATGCGACTACCCATCCAGTATGCCTTCTCGTTCCCCAAGCGCCTGCAGCTGAGCAGCGACCGTCTGGATTTCTTTGCTCAGAAGTTGGAATTCTTCGAGCCCGACCTGAAGAAGTTCCGCTGTCTGGCACTGGCTTTCGAAGCCATACATCGTGGAGGCAACATGCCCTGCATAGTCAATGCGGCCAACGAGATCGTGAACCGCGGCTTCCTGGAAGACCGCTGTTCATTCCTCAAGATGAGCGACATCATTGAGCAGACCATGCAGAAGTGTACGTTCTCAGCTACCCCTGACTACGATACCTATGTTGCCACCGATGCCGAAGCCCGTCGCATAGCCACGGAACTGATGGCTGTTGGCAGTTAGCCATTGGCTATTAGCTATTAGCAAACAAAAACAATTAGTAACAATAATAAAAGAAGGCTAACGGCCAAGAGCCAATAGCCGAAAACAAGAAAAATGGAAGTATTTTTAATCAGAGTATTACAATTCATGCTGGCCATCTCGCTACTGGTATTGTTGCACGAGGGTGGTCATTTCTTCTTCTCCAAGCTCTTCGGAGTCAGAGTGGAGAAGTTCTATATCTTCTTCGACTGGAAGTTCAGCCTGTTCAAGTTCAAACCCAAGAACAGCGATACGGAGTACGGCATCGGTTGGCTTCCTCTGGGTGGCTACTGCAAGATAGCCGGTATGATTGACGAGAGTTTCGACACGGAGCAGATGAAACAGCCCATGCAGGACTATGAGTTCCGCGCTAAACCAGCCTGGCAACGCCTGCTCATCATGATTGGCGGTGTGCTGGTCAACTTCCTGCTGGCATTGTTTATCTACTCACAGATACTGTTCTGGTGGGGCGACACCTATATCCCCCTCAAGGACATGACGATGGGTATGAAGTTCAACCAGGAGGCTAAGTCGTATGGTTTCAAGGATGGTGATATATTAATAGGTACGGAGAAAAAGGCCTTCAAGGACTTCTCTGCCGACCTCTACCGCGAGATTTCAGAGGCTAAGCGTGTAGACATTCTGCGCGACGGCAAGCAGATGAGCATCTCATTGCCTGGCGACCTGAACCTGCTGAACATGATTAAGGCTGACCCCTCCTTCGTCCGTCCGCTGTTGCCTGCCCGCATGGACAGCATCATGGCTGGCTCACCTGCAGAGAAGGCAGGCATGAAGGCTGGTGACCACATCATTGCCATGAACGGTGCCCCGGTAGACTCCTACAACGAGTTCGTCGATCAGTTAGGACGCCGTGAGGACCTGTTGCTGACGGCTAAGACCCAGGCCGACTCACTGAAGGCCCGTACCGTCAGCATCGTCTTCGGTAATGACAGTCGTACCGATACGGCAACAGTAGTCCTTACACCAGAGCTGAAGCTGGGCTTCTTCGCTCCCAACCTGGCTACCATCTACAAGCCCATCACCACCGAGTATGGTTTCTTTGAAAGCATCCCCGCTGGCATCAAGTACGGCTGGCATGTGCTGGCATCGTATGTCGACGACATGAAGTACGTCTTCTCTGCCGAGGGTGCTAAGTCGCTGGGCGGCTTCGGAGCTATCGGAAGTCTCTTCCCACCCATGTGGGACTGGTATATGTTCTGGAAGATGACGGCATTCCTCTCTATCATCCTCGCCTTCATGAACATCCTGCCCATCCCTGCTTTGGACGGTGGCCACGTGCTGTTCCTGCTCTATGAGATGATTACCCGCCGCAAGCCCTCAGAGAACTTTATGATTAAGGCTGAGTACGTAGGTTTCGGCATCCTGATACTCCTCATGGTAGTGGCCAACCTGAACGACATTCTGCGCTGGCTGGGCTATCTATAGCATTCCACAAAGGATAAAGAAAACAGGCAGGAGCTGAAATTCCTGCCTGTTTTCTTGTTGGTTAAAACCTTATTATCAAGCTTCTAATAACTCCTGCATAGCTTTGATGCACTTCTCTGCATTAACAGGCTTCGACAGGAAATCGTTGCATCCTGCATCCATTGCCATCTGACGGTCGCTGTCGAAAGCATTGGCCGTCAGGGCAATGATGGGCATATCGGGCTTCTGCGCCTTAATCTGTCGCGTAGCCTCCAGACCGTCCATCAGGGGCATCTTGATGTCCATCAGTATCAGGTCAGGGTTCTCGGACAGTGCTTTCTCCACTGCCTCAACGCCATTCTTGGCACGGAAGAACTCGAAACGGTTCTTCAGGATGTACTGCATCAGCATATAGTTGCTGTCATTGTCTTCTGCTACAAGTATACGTTTCATAATGACAAGGTTTAATAAGTTTTACCTTCATGAACTCCCTCACCAGGCACATAGGCTTTCCAGCGCCATAACTTGGTCATATCCTCCAGACTCTTGCCCTTGGTCTCAGGAACAAGACGCCAGACAAAGACGGCAGCAATTACACAGATGGTACCATACAATCCATAGGTAAACCAATGTCCGAAGTTGTCACCCTCGGTCAGGTGCATATTGAACATCGGCACAAAAGTAGAGCTGACGATAAAGTTGAAGATCCACTGGAAAGCCACAGCTATAGCTACGGCAGCACCACGGATGGTATTGGGGAATATCTCGGCTATCAGCACCCAACAAATGGGACCCCATGAGAACATGAACGAAGCAGAGTAAACCATGATGCTGGCTGCGGTGACCAGCTCAAGACCAGCCTGACCAAAGGTTGCTGCGACACCGAAGGCACCCAATGCCATACCCAGCGAACCCCAAATAAGCAATGGCTTACGTCCGAGTCGCTCGACGGTGAAGATGGCCACCAGCGTAAAGGCAATATTGACAATTCCCATAAACACCGTGACAACCATCGGGTTCTCCATACCCATGTCGCCAAAGATACGGGGAGCGTAATAGAGAACAGCGTTAATACCTACTGCCTGCTGGAATACGGAGAGCATGATGCCAATGAAGATACACATAAAACCATACGACATCAGTTTCTCGGTCTTCTGTACCAAGGTCTCCTTGATGGCATTAAGGATAAACTGGGCACGGTCTGTACCGTTAATCTTCGTCAGTATGGCCAGTGCACGCTGATCCTTGCCTACTGATACGAGATAACGAGGTGACTCAGGAACCAGACATATCAACAGAGCAAACAGACCTGCAGGAACGGCCTCGCTACCAAACATATAGCGCCAGCCCGTTGTCACCGTCCACTGGGCATCCGGATGGATAGCTGCCAAGCCTTTACCCATATCCTCAACCAATGGCTGAATATGATCGCCCAGGATGAAGAAATTAACAAAGTAGACCACCAGCTGTCCGAAAATGATGGCGAACTGGTTGCAGCTTACCAGCATGCCGCGGATGTTGGAGGGAGCTATCTCACTGATATACATCGGGCAGATGGCTGAAGCCAAGCCTACACCGATACCTCCTATCACACGATAGAAGTTAAACATAATCAACAGCGAGTAGGTAGGCTCACCATAGGTAAAAAACAGGAACTCCGGATACATGGAGCCTAAAGCTGAGATAAAGAATAGCACTCCCGCAATGACCAGTGAACGCTTACGGCCCAGATTAGTGGCCAGAAAGCCCGAGATGGCTGAACCAATGATACAGCCAATCAGTGCTGAAGCTGACGTGAAGCCATGCCAACCGTTGGTGTAAGTAAAATCACTAGCTTCTGAGAAGAATGCCTGAAGTCCTTTCTCGGCTCCAGAGATGACTGCGGTGTCATAACCGAACAGCAGACCGCCCAAGACGGCGACCAGCACGATAGAAAAAAGATAGGACGAACTGCCCCTTTTTTGATATTCCATAATGTATATTTATATTAGGTTCTTTTCTTAAAGAAATACAAAAGTAGTGCTTTTATTTGAAAAACTTTGCAGTTATGCAACTTTTTAACTAATTTTGTGCCTAATAACTAAACTTTTTACGAAATGAACAAACTTACTATGACTTGTGGGCTGTTTCTGGCAAGCATCTCAATGGCAGCCCAAAACGTGATGGACGTCAACACTAAGAAGATGGGCGCCCCTATCCAATCGACCATGTATGGTATTTTCTTCGAGGACATCAACTTCGCCGCTGATGGCGGATTGTATGGAGAACTTCTTAAGAACCGCTCGTTCGAGTTTCCCCAGTCCCTCATGGGCTGGCAGACATTTGGCAAGGTAGAAGTCAAAAATGATGGTCCTTTCGAGCGTTGTCCCCACTATGTCTTGCTGTCCTCCCCAGGACATCAGGAGCGTCGCACCGGACTGGTCAACGAAGGCTATTTTGGCATTGGCATCAAGAAAGGCGAGCCATATCGTTTCTCCGTCTGGGCCAAGGCTCCCAAAGGGCAGGCAACAATCCGTGTGCAGCTCATTGACGAGAACTCAATGGACGAGAAACAAGAGTTCGTAGAGCAGACACTGAATATCACTTCAGCTGACTGGAAAAAATATACCGTTCAGCTGAACTCACCCAAAGACGACAAGCAGGCCAAACTGCGCATCTTCCTGAAAGGGGAGCAGCCTGTAGCTCTGGAGCACATCTCTCTGTTCCCTGTCAACACCTATAAGAATCGAGAAAACGGCATGCGCCGTGACCTGGCTCAGGCACTTGAAGACCTGCATCCTGGCATTTTCCGCTTCCCTGGCGGCTGTATTGTAGAGGGCACTGACCTCGCCACTCGCTATCAGTGGAAGAACAGCATAGGTCCCGTAGAGAACCGTCCCTTGAACCAGAACCGTTGGGAACACACCTTCGACTACCGCTATTATCCTGACTACTTCCAGTCTTATGGTCTTGGTTTCTTTGAGTTCTTCCAGCTCTCCGAGGATATTGGTGCCGAGCCTCTGCCCATCCTGAACGTAGGTATGGCCTGCCAGTACCAGAACTGGGAGAAGGAGAGTGCCCATGTGGGCCAGGACGACCTGCAGCCTTATATTGACGACTGTCTGGACCTCATAGAGTTTGCCAACGGCCCTGCAGACTCCAAGTGGGGCAAGATTCGTGCAGAGATGGGGCACCCTGCTCCCTTCAACATGAAGTACATTGGCGTCGGTAACGAGCAGTGGGGCGAGTTCTACTATGAGCGTCTGAAACCCTTCGTAGCTGCTATCCGCGCCAAATATCCCAATATCAAGATAGTAGGCACCAGTGGTCCTGTTCCTGAGGATGTTCCCGATGCCACCTACCGTTTTGCAGACGGTTGGAAGGCCATGACAGCCCAGAAGGCAGACCTCGTCGACGAGCATTACTACCGTGACGAGCAGTGGTTCCTCACTCATGGCCTGCGATACGACACCTACAACCGCAAAGGCCCCAAGGTGTTTGCCGGCGAATACGCATGTCATGGTAAGGGCAAGAAGTGGAACCACTACGAGGCAGCAATCCTTGAGGCAGCCTTCATGACAGGCTTTGAGCGCAATGCCGACATCGTCCACATGACGACTCCTGCTCCCCTGTTCGCCCATGTGGATGGCTGGCAGTGGCGTCCTGACCAGATATGGTATGACCAGACGCAGATGTTCAAGACCGTCAGCTACTACGTACAGCAGCTCTATGCTACCAATGCCGGTACTCATGTTCTGTCGCTGACCATGAACAAACAGCCTGTTGCCAATCAGGCAGGACAGAACGGTCTCTTTGCCTCAGCAGCCTTCGACAGCAAGACAGGAGAAGTCATCGTCAAGGTAGCCAACACATCAAAGCAGCAACAGCCCATTCAACTGAATCTCAGCGACATCAAGGGCAACCGCACTGCACAAACCTTGACACTCAGCCATGATGGCATGGACGACGAGAATAGCATTTGCAAGCCGGAGCTGATTATTCCGCAAAAGAGTACCATAGAGGTTAAGGGCGACAAGAAGCAAGCAACCCTTACTGACCAGTTGGCACCCATGTCGTTCCGTATCTATCGCATCAAAAAGTAACAACAAACAATAAAAATGCGGCAATTCTTCGGGATTGCCGTATTTTTTTTGTACCTTTGCCCGGAATTATGACTGTAGCAGACTATATCAACAAGCAAGATACTGACGAGCGTCGTTTCTCCTTTGAGGTACTGCCGCCGCTGAAGGGCAACGGCACCGAGGCGCTCTTTGCCACCATCGACAAGCTGGTGGACTTTAATCCTGCGTTCATTAATATTACGACGCACCACTCTGAGTACGTCTATCGTGAACTCGAGAACGGGCAGTTTGAGAGACAGCGCATTCGCCGCCGTCCTGGTACTATTGCCATTGCTGCCGCCATCCAACAGCGTTATCATATTCCCGTTGAGCCTCATATCATTTGCAGTGGCACAACCATTGAACAGATAGAGTATGAGTTGCTGGATTTGCAGTTCCTGGGCATTCGTAACCTCATGCTGTTGCGTGGTGACAAGGCCAAGGAAGATGCCCGTTTCACACCTACCAAAGGCGGACATGCCCATACCACAGACCTCATTCGCCAGGTGGTACGCTTCAACGAAGGTTTCTTTGCTGATGGCACACCCATCAAACATCCTGGTCCTAAATTCGACTTTGGCGTAGCTTGCTATCCAGAAAAGCATGAGGAGGCCCCCAACCTGGATCGCGATATGGAGTTCCTGAAACAGAAGCAGGACTTGGGAGCCCAATATGCCGTAACCCAGCTGTTCTACGACAATGAGAAATACTTCCAATTTGTGGAGAAGGCCCGTCAGATGGATATCACCATCCCCATCGTTCCCGGCATTAAGCCTTTTGCCAAACTGAGTCAGCTGACGGTAGTGCCCAAAACCTTCCATTGCGACATCCCTGAGCCCCTGGCCAAAGAGATTGTCAAGTGCAAGACTGACGAGCAAGCCCAACAGTTAGGCATTGAGTGGACTACCCAGCAGTGCCGCGAACTGTATGAGCATGGCATTAAGAATATTCATTTCTATACGGTATCAGCTGTAGACTCCGTCGTAGAGGTCACCAAGAGGCTGCTATAAACAAGGAAACGATGAACTTCAGCGAAGTGATAGGACAACAGGAGGCACAGCAGCGCCTGATACAGATGGTCAGCGAGGACCGCCTGCCTCATGCCATCATGCTGTGTGGTCCTAAGGGCAGTGGCAAGCTGGCCCTGGCTGTAGGCTTTGCTAAGACTTTGCTGTCGAGAACGTCGAACGACGAACTGATGCTTCGCAAGCTGGAGCACCCCGACCTGCATTTCACCTATCCTACTATCAAACTGACTTCCATGAGTAGTGATCACAAGCCCGTCAGCGATGACTTTGCTCAGGAGTGGCACGAACTCATCATGGCAGGACCCTATTTCACCATGAATGAGTGGCTGGAACAGATGGGGGGTGAGAATCAACAGGCCATCATTACCGCTGGTGAGAGCGACGACCTCATCCGCAAATTATCACTCAAGTCGAGCCAAGGAGGCTATAAGGTCAGCCTGATATGGTTGCCTGAACGCATGAATATAGAGTGCGCCAACAAGATTCTGAAACTCCTGGAGGAACCACCCTCACAGACCATCTTCATCATGGTATGCGAGGAACCTGACCACCTGTTGGATACTATTCGTAGTCGTGTGCAGCGTATCGACATCAAGAAGATTGCCGACGAGGATATCCGTAAGGCACTGGTAGAGCATCGAGGTCTCACGGAGGATATGGCACAGCGCATGGCCCGCATGGCCAATGGCAGCTGGCTCAAGGCATTAGAGATGCTCAGCACAGACTCAGAGAACGAGCTCTTCCTTGATATGTTCCAAGCCCTCATGCGTCTGGCCTACCAGCGTAAGGTGAAGGACCTGAAAGCATGGTCTGAGCGTATGGCCGCTATGGGCCGTGAGCGTCAGAAGCGCTTTCTGGAGTACTTTCTACGTCTTATTCGCGAGAACTTCATGTATAATTTCCAACAAGAGGAGCTATGCTACATGACTGAACGCGAGGAGAACTTTGCACGCAACTTCGCACGCTTCATCAACGAGGCTAATATCTTGCCCATCACTGACCTGGTAAACCTGGCCATCCGCGACATAGGGCAGAACGCCAATGCCAAGATTGTCTTCTTCGACTTCGCCCTACAAATGATTGTATTACTGATTCAAAAATAAAAACAAGAACCCTATATGGAAAATAAAGACTATCCTATAAAGACCGGATGTGATCGCGGACTCTGCCACCAGGCAGTTGGCCGACAGGACCGTCAGCTAAACACCTATGACTGGCTGGCTGATGTGCCAGGCAACACCGATGATACTGACTTGGTGGAAGTGCAGTTCAAGCACACCCGCAAGGGCTACTACCACAACGTGAACCACTTGGAACTGAAAAAGGGCGACATCGTGGCTGTCGAGGCTAATCCTGGCCACGATATTGGCGTAGTTACGCTAACAGGACGCTTGGTGAAACTGCAGCTGAAGAAGGCCAACCTGAAGAGTTCTGACGAGATTCGACGCATCTATCGCATTGCCCGTCCAGTAGATATGGAGAAGTTTCGCGAGGCCAAGTCTCGTGAGCATGCTACCATGATTGAGAGCCGTCAGATAGCCAAGAACCTTGGTCTGGAGATGAAGATAGGCGACGTAGAGTACCAAGGCGACTGCAACAAGGCCATCTTCTACTATATCGCCGATGGTCGTGTGGACTTCCGCCAGCTCATCAAGGATCTGGCTGCCACCTTCCACGTCCGCATTGAAATGAAGCAGATTGGTGCACGTCAGGAGGCAGGCCGTATTGGTGGTACAGGGCCCTGTGGACGTGAGCTTTGCTGTGCTACCTGGATGAAGAACTTTGTTTCTGTAGGCACCTCAGCAGCCCGCTATCAAGACATCTCCCTCAATCCCCAGAAGCTGGCAGGCATGTGCGCCAAGCTGAAATGCTGCCTGAACTACGAGGCAGACAACTATGTGGAGGCCAGTCGCAAGCTACCTGCCAAGGATATCCTGCTGCAGACACTAGATGCTGACTATCACTACTTTAAGGCAGATATCCTGGCAGGACTCATCACCTACTCTACCGATAAGAATATGGCTGCCAATCTCGAGACGATTAGCACAGAGCGTGCCAAGCAGATTATCGAGATGAACCGCAAGGGCGAGAAGCCAGAGTCGCTGCAGGAGAACGGGCGTCAGAAGGCTCACCAAGGTCCCGTCGACTTGGCTACCCAGGAGAACATCAATCGCTTCGACCGCGCCAAAAAGAAAAAGAAGAAGAAAAAGCCTGCCCAGCAGGGCTCCAATGCCCGCTCTGGCAAGCACCAACCTCCCAAGGATGCCAAAGCGTAAGTATACCTTATTATATTATATAGGAGCCACACTGCTATGGCTTTTGTTACTGACAGCCTGTAAAAGGCAGACTGTCTACAACCACTTTGTGCATACTCCTTTGTCAGGTTGGGAGAAAAACGACACCATAAACTTTCATATCGACACGTTGACACAAGGGGGAAACTATATCGAAGAGCTGGGACTACGCATCAACAGGGAATATCCCTTTGTCAGTCTTCAGGTCATTGTCAGACAGGAGATTCTACCTTCACACAAGACACGCAACGACACCATCAGCTGCAGCCTGATAAACCAGCGGGGCAACCCTATAGGACCGGGTGTCAGCCATTACCAATACAGCTACCGTCTACAACCTCTGATGCTTAACAAAGGGGAAAGCCTGCATGTCACCATCCGTCACGACATGAAACGCGAGATTATCCCTGGTGTGACAGACATTGGGTTCCGACTCATCAGGAGCGACAAGCCTTAAAGCCTTTCCTTAGCTGAGTCAGTTGCGAATCAGGTTACGGCTGGCGTCAATGCGAAGGAAGATGAATAAAAGGAAGGTGAATCCCCACAATGACGAACCACCATAGGAAAAGAAAGGCAGCGGAATACCAATCACGGGGGTTAGACCCAGCACCATGCCTACATTGATGAAGACATGGAACAGAAAGATGCTAAGCACACAATAGCCATAGACCCTTCCAAAGCGGAAAGGCTGACGCTCAGAAAGATGTATCAGTCGCAATACCAGGGCCAGAAACAGCAGTAATACACTGGCAGAACCCACAAAGCCCTCTTCCTCACCTACCGTACAGAAGATGAAGTCCGTATCCTGTTCTGGCACAAACTTGAGCTTCGTCTGAGTACCGTTCAAGAAACCTTTGCCCTCAAGGCCTCCAGAGCCGATGGCAATCTCAGACTGGTGCACGTTATAGCCTGCACCACGCAGGTCCTCATCGAGTCCCAACAACACATTGATACGTGAGCGTTGGTGGGGCTCCATCACATTCTGCATGATGAAGTCGGCACCATAGAAGAACGCCATAGACCCTATAGAGAACAACGCGATAAAAAAGTATGCTCTTATGCGCGTGCCCAAACCCTGCCAAACTAAATAGCATATCATGGCTATGATGACAACAAGCTGGACATACACCTGATCATAAGAGAAGAATAACGACACGAGGTAAGCCACCAAAGTGATTCCCATGCTACAGAGCAGCATTTGCCATGCTATGCGCCGGTGGCAATAAACCCATACCATACCTATCGTAAACAGTTGTATGAGCAGCATGACACTGAACTTACCTATCGACGTGGGGGAGTCACCTATATACACCTCGGCAAAACGTATACCCACGACAAAGTACACCACCATGGCAACACCCGTAAATAGGATACTGCCTGGCATACCCTCACGGTAGAACATCAGGAAGAACGACAGGTAGACCAGTGCCGAGCCCGTCTCACGCTGCAGCACAATGAACACCATAGGCAGCGAGATGAGTAGCAAGGCAGCACCGAAGTGCTTGTTCTGGTTGATGTTATAGCCATAGGTAGACATGAGCTTGGCCAGGGCCAACGCCGTGGCAAACTTGGCAAACTCAGCGGGTTGCAGTCGCAGGGGGCCTAATACCAACCACGACCTGGAGCCCTTGATGCTATGCGGATTAAAGATCGTAGCAAAGAGCAACAACAGCAACAGCCCGTAGATGATGTATGCAAAGGTGTCGTAGAAACGGTCGTCTAACATCAGGATGATAAAACCCAACATGATGGAAGTACCTATCCATACAATCTGCATACCTGAACGTGTAGCCAGTGAGAAGATGTCGGTCTCACCATACGAATAGCTTGCTCCACAGACGCTAACCCATCCAAAGGAGAGCAGGGCCACGTAGATGATAATGGTCCACCAGTCAATAGAGCGCCATACGCTTGTCTGCCGTTTACCTGCTTGTTGTGCCATATGCTATATGTCTATGCTGGAACTCCTCAGCCTTTTTCTGCGAGGCCTCAGAGAGTTTTCCGTGAATATACTGTTCCATGATGAGTCCTCCTATGGGAACACCATAGGTGGCACCCCAGCCGCCATTCTCTACATAGACGGCTACCGCTATCTTGGGATTCTCCATAGGTGCGAAGCCCATGAAGACAGAGTGGTCGTGACCACGATTCTGTGCCGTACCCGTTTTACCACAGGCCATGAAATCGTACTTGGCCAACTCATGGCAGGTTCCCCCTGTGGCTGATGCCCTCATGCCTTGCACCACATAGTCATAGGCATCGCGCTTGGCCATGGAATAGCGACGCTTAGTATAGGCGGTATCCAATGGTTCTCCCTGCACCTTCTTCACCACGTGAGGGGTGATGAACCATCCGCGGTTGGCGATAGTTGCTCCCAAGTTAGCAATCTGCAGCGGTGTGGCGTTGACCTCACCCTGACCGATGGCTATGGAGATGATGGTCAGTCCGTTCCACGAACCTTTGTAGGCCTTGTCGTAGAAAGCGGCATTGGGTATCAGCCCTCGTTTCTCACCAGGCAGATCAATGCCCAACTTATAGCCAAAGCCCATTGACACCATGTAGTCACGCCACTTGTTCATAGCATTCTGCACCGAGCCGTACTTTCCCTTGGCACCTATCATATAGTAGAGTCCCCAGCAGAAATAGCCGTTACACGATGTCGACAGCGCAGGCACTAAAGGCAGTGGTGAGGCGTGTCCGTGACAGCCTACGTGCAGGCCCTTGTAGTTGAAGCCATGTCCACAAGGATAGGCAGTCTGTGTGGGATGAATGATGCCTTCTGTCATGAAGGTCAGGCCTTGGGTGGTCTTAAAAGTGGAACCTGGCGGATACTGACCCATAATGCTTCTGTTAAGCAGGGGTTTCCACACATTCTGACTCAGCAGATGATGGCTCTTGGAGCGCTGGCGTCCCACCATCATACGGGGGTCATAGGAGGGTGAGCTGACCATGCACAGCACCTCACCTGTCGATGGTTCAATAGCCACTATAGAACCTATCTTTCCCTCCATCAAGCGTTCTCCCAGCTTTTGTAACTCCACATCTATGCCCAGCGTCAGGTTCTTGCCCGCCCGTGCCCTACGGTCAAACTTTCCGTCCTGGTAGCGACCCTGTATGCGTCCATGGGCATCACGCAACAATATCTGCATGCCCTTGACGCCACGCAGCTGTTGCTCATAGCTGCGCTCCACACCCAGCTTACCGATGTAGTCACCAGGCTGGTAATAGTCGTCCTCCTCAATATCTGCCGGTGACACCTCACCGACATCGCCTAATACATGTGCTGCCAGCGGATACTCATACTGACGGATGGTACGGCGTTGGATATAGAAACCTGGGAAACGGAACATCTTCTCCTGAAACACGGAGAAGTCTGCCTCAGAGAGCTGGTTCATAAAAATCTGCTGCGTAAAGCGCGAATAGCCAGGGTTCTTGCCGCGGTCCTTGATGTTCTCCATACGACGATCAAACTTCTCACGGCTAATGTTCAGTGCCTCGCAGAAGTCGAGGGTATCCAAGTGGTCCTTGGCCTCATTCATCACCACCATGATGTCGTAGGCAGGCTGGTTATATACCATCAGCTTGCCATTACGGTCGTAGATGCCACCACGGGCAGGATACTCAATCTTTTTCAGGAAAGCATTCGAGTCGGCACTCTTCTTGTAGTCGTCACTGGTAATCTGGAGTTGGAACAGGCGCAGAATGTAGACCACCACAATCAGTATGGCCACACCGGCAATCACATAGCGTCGTTTGTCCTGTGTCAGGTCCTTCTCCATCCTTCCTCGACTCCCCCTTATCTTTGCTTCACCAACTCACACGTGAAGATTAACACCAGCGTGATGGCAGCACTTCCTACGACACACAGGCCCCAGTATTCCAGGTCGAAGAAGGTGAATAGCTCCAACGAGTAGAACACCAGACAGTACATAAGTACCAAAAATACCAAATAGTACGAATAACGGGTAGGCCCTAAGGTCGACAGTGCTGGCTTCAGGTCTTCCGCAGAGTCACGTGGTACAAAAACCTCTAAGCAGTATGGCTGTATGGCAGCTATCAGTGTCAGCGAGGCGGCAGCCAAGCCTGGAGTGTTCGAGAAGACGTCGATGAACAGCCCCAAAAAGAAGCTCCATAGCAGGCTGGCCCACTTAGGATAGTTACGAGGGAGCTGGATGACAAAGTATACATATAACAGCGGCGTGGCCACCCCAAACAGGTGTATACGCCCGAGCACGATGGCCTGTGCCAGCACAAGAACCATGAACCACATAAACCGTTTCAGCAAATCTATCGTCATCGCTTATCACTCATCACTTAATATTCCTTACTCTTTGACGTTTAGCTTTAGCGAGTCGCGTGCAGCCTGCATCAGTCGCATACGCTCGGTAATGGTTTTGTCGCTGATGACCATCACGTCGCGCAGGTTACCGAAGTCCGTAGACAGACGCACTTGCAGTCTGTAGGATAGTCCGTCACGAGAGTTATACACCTCCTTTATTTGTCCCACCAGCACACCAGCAGGAAAGATGCTCGAATAACCGTTGGTCTCCACCCATTCGCCACGCTTGAAACGGGCATGACGGGGAATGTCTTCTACATAGGCTATACCAGCATCCTTACCGTCCCAGTGCAACACACCAAAGTAGCCACGATTGCGGATGGCACAACTGATGCGTGACGACTTCATGTTCAGCACTGGAATGACCACGCTATAATGGCTTGAAACAAGGTATACCACACCTACGACACCCTGTCCGCAGGCTATGCCCATGCCTTCCTCCACCCCGTCAGCGCTGCCCTTGTCAATAGTCAACAGGTTATTGGCGTGGTGCAGTTCGTTGGTCACCACTTTGGCAGGTATCAGCTCATATTGCTGAAGTTTTTCCAAGTGCTGAAGCTCCTTTTTGCTAATCTCCTCGTGGTCTTCGTTATAGAGGCGACGCAGCTGAGTAACCTGACGCTCTAAGTAGAAGTTACGAAGCGTCAAGGCCTCATTCACCTTTTTCAACGTGAAGAAAGACTCCACCGCAGAACTCCATGCATAGACCTTGCCCACCATGACATTGGCAGATGAGAACCAGACACTGTTCTGATAGCTGTTATACTGAAACAGCAATACCAGACTCAGCACCTCGAGTATCACGAAGAGCATCCAGTGAAAGTGTTGACGCAGAAACTCCAGCAGGTTCTTCATCTCCAGCGCTTAGCTATTAGCTATTGATGTTGGCTTTTAGCAGTTAGCAAGAGCTTGCCGCCAAAAGCCAACAGTCATCTTTATCTCATCAGGAACTGGAAACGGCCAATGTTCTTCAGGGCAATGCCTGCACCCTTGGCTACTGAGTGTAACGGATCCTCTGCAATATGGAAGGGGATACCTATCTTCGCCTCCAGACGACGATCCAGACCACGCAACAGTGCACCGCCACCAGAGAGCCAAATACCGTTCTTCACAATATCGGCATACAGCTCAGGTGGGGTATTCTCCAGGGCGGAGAGCACCGCATTTTCTATCTTAGCCACCGTCTTGTCCAGACAGTGAGCAATCTCCTGATAACATACGGGAACCTCAATAGGCAAAGCCGTAATACGGTTCGGGCCATGTACCACGTAGTCCTCAGGAGCCTCGTCGCCCAAATCGGTCAGTGCAGATCCCACGGCAATCTTAATGCGCTCAGCCATACGCTCAGAAACCTTCACATTGTGCTGACGCGACATGTATTCCTGAATGTCGAAGGTCAGGTCGTCACCGGCAGTACGAATACTGTTGTTTGACACGATACCACCCAGTGAGATGACGGCAATCTCCGTAGAGCCACCACCGATGTCTACAATCATATTGCCCTCAGGGGCCTCCACATCGATGCCGATACCAATGGCTGCTGCCATTGGTTCGAAAATCAGGTATACATCGCGTCCATCAGCATGTTCGGCAGAGTCGCGCACAGCACGCAGCTCCACCTCGGTAGAACCCGAGGGTACGCCAATCACCATACGCAACGAGGGTGAGAACAAACGATGTCCCGTATGTACCATCTTTATCAGACCGCGCATCATCTGCTCACAGGCAGAGAAGTCGGCTATCACGCCATCACGCAGAGGGCGTACGGTGCGGATATCTTGATGTTCCTTCTCATACATCATCTTGGCCTTCTCACCCACGGCAATCATCTTGTCGGTGTGGCGATTCAGTGCAACTACTGACGGCTCGTCGACTACAATCTTATCATCACTGATAATAATCGTATTGGCCGTTCCTAGATCCATGGCTATCTCCTGGACAAAACTAAAAAATCCCATATTTAATTTTTATGCTTAAAACTTATCTCTTAATACTGATCACTTAACACTTATTATTTCTCAAACCAGCTGTGAATGGCAGTATCATAATGGCTGCTCACGCCAAAGGCACGGGTGGCAAACATACGACGCTGAGCCTTTGTAGTCTCAGCGCCCTGAGCGTTCAGAATGTCCAGCAGTACACCGTACTCTGCCTTCGAAGGAACAATCACAACATCGTTAAAGTTCTTCGCTCCGGCACGAATCAGCGAGATGCCGCCAATGTCAATCTTCTCAATAATGTCCTCCTCCGAGGCACCACTGGCTACGGTCTGTTCAAAGGGATAAAGGTCTACGATGACCAGGTCTATTTCAGGAATCTCATACTGAGTCATCTGCTGACGGTCACCCTCCAGCTCACGACGACCCAAAATGCCTCCGAACACCTTCGGATGCAAGGTCTTTACACGGCCACCCAGGATAGAGGGGTACGTCGTCACGTTCTCAACCTTCTCACACTCGTAGCCCAACGACTCAATAAAAGTCTGAGTACCACCAGTCGACAGGAACTTCACGCCCTTGTCGTTCAGCTTCTTGAGCAACTCCTCCAGCCCATCCTTGTGGAATACGGAGATGAGCGCTGTCTTAATTCTTTTCTTGTCTGCCATAAAATCTATATAACGTTATATGAAAATTGTCTCGAATGAGGGTGCAAAATTACAAAAAAGACAGCACACCACCACATGTTTCAGCAAAAAAATTTTCTCTTCTTAAAAATTAATAATGTATATCAAGGTTTGCATAAGGTCATTTTGTTCATTTTCCGAAAATAATTCTCCATTTATTCGTCATTATTCAATTTTATTTCGTACCTTTGCACCCAAATATCAACCAATTAAAATATATGAAAAGAACTTTGCTATTGATGACACTCTTCTGGAGTGTCATCATTGCCACCCAAGCTGGTGGCCTGATGACGAACACTAACTATCACATCGCCTTCGACCGCATGATGGCCCGAGGCGCTACCTTCGACATCGATGCAGCCTACTCCAACCCCGCCGGACTGGCTTGGGGGCACGAGGGTTGGCAGCTGTCATTCAACTTCCAAAAACCTTGGCAGTACCGCGACATCAAAGCCCATACTACCGCTGGCGAACAGTTCTTCGAGGGCAAGGCCTCCGCGCCCATCGTACCGGCCTTCTTCGTCTCCTACAAGAAAGACCGCTGGGCCCTCTCCACTATGATAGGCATCGTTGGCAGCGGCGGTTTCGTTGAGTATAAGAGTGGAGTACCCAGCTTCAACATGCTACTGGCAGGCTTGCTGGGACAAAACGGCATCACCCCCGACCAGTATCAGATTGACTCAGAGATGAAGGGCAAGCAGTATATATATGGAGGTCAGGTAAACCTCACTTACAAATTCCTCGACTGCCTCTCTGCAGCCGTGGGCTTCCGCGCCAACTATTACGATGGCTATTATCGTGGTCATGTACGTGCCGACAAGCATCCGCAGTTTGGTGAGCTGGCAGGCTTGGCACTCGATGTCGACCAAAAGGGTTGGGGTTTCACTCCCCTCATCAGCGTCAACTACCACCAGGGACCCCTCACCCTTACATCACGCTATGAATTCCGCACCAAGATCAGCACGACCAACGAGACCAACTCCCTCGAAAAAGGACTCGGCAGCAACCTCACAGCCTATATGATGTCTGTAGACCCCGTCGGTACACCAGCTAAACTGAAGGCACTCAACCAACAGATGGACACTTATACGGCCCCCTATCAGGATGACGTCAAGACACGTTACGACATGCCTGCCTTGCTCTCACTGGCTGTTGGTTATGCCTTTACCGACAAACTGCGCGCCACCCTCGAGTATCACTTCTTCGACGACAAGAACGCCAAGATGGCTGGCAACCGTCAGGAAGAGCTCAAGCATGGCACCCATGAGTTCCTCGCTGGCGTCGAGTACGACATCAATCAGAAGTTCACGGTCAGCTGCGGTGCTCAGCGCACCGACTACGGTCTCTCCGACAACTACCAGCAAGACACCTCCTTCGCCTGCGACAGCTATAGCATCGGCCTTGGCGGAGCCTGGAACATCAACAGTAAACTGCGCCTCAACGCAGGCTACTTCATTACACTCTACTCCGACTACACCAAGCCCACCAGTTACGGCTCCGAGACCTTCTCGCGCACCAACAACGTTGTCGGTCTGGGTATTGACTACAAGTTCTAGAAACGTTGTCCTTGGCTACTCTACGGCTACCCAGAAAAAGAGAAACATCCTGTAAGCAGCTTACAGGATGTTTCTTAGTAGCGGGAGGGGGACCCGAACCCTCGACCTCCGGATTATGAATCCGACGCTCTAACCAGCTGAGCTACCCCGCCATGATTTAGCACGAAAACAAGGGTGAACCCCTGAAATCGGGTGCAAAGGTAATATAAAGTTTTAAAATACCCAAACTTTTTCTTAAAAAACTTTTCCATTCGGATAATTTTTTGTATTTTTGCAAGGTCAATATTAGAAATAACGCCTGCAAACACGAATAGACTATGCAGAAACTAACGATTGAATACCCGCTGTCGACACAGTCTCCAAAGATTGTGTGGGACCTCATCAGCAATGCCCACGGGCTCCAGAAATGGCTTGCGGACACGGTGACGGAAGAGGACGACACGCTGACATTCACTTGGGGACAGCCTTGGACAGAGCGCGACACAAAGCAGTCGCGCGTGATAGACATAGAGAAGTACGACCATATCCGCCTGCTGTGGGACTATCATGAGGAGACACCTGAGGCGTATTGGGAGATGCGCATCGAGAAGAGTGAGCTGACAGGGCACCTGAATCTGCTCATCACGGACTATGCTGCTGATGACGACGAGGCTGCTGATCTGCGCGACCTGTGGGATGCCAACCTAGAGCGCCTGCACCGTGTGAGCGGACTATAGGACACTATGTTTCGAATCAAAAAGTTAGACATATTCATCGCCAAGCAGTTTGGCTTGCTGTTCATAGCGACATTCTTCATCTGCCAGTTCGTGCTGATGATGCAGTTTTTGTGGCGCTATGTGGATGAGCTGATTGGTAAAGGACTGTCGCTGGAAGTGATGGCGCAGTTCTTTTGGTATATGGGGCTGATGCTGATGCCTCAGGCTTTCCCGTTGGCTATTCTTCTGTCGTCACTGATAACGTTTGGTAACCTGGGCGAGAGCTCGGAGCTGACGGCCATCAAGGCAGCAGGCATCTCGCTGATGCAGGCCATGCGCTCGCTAATCGTCATTGTGGTAGCCATCTCGTGCATCTCGTTCTTCTTCCAGGAGGTCATCGGCCCGAAGGCCTTCGTGTCGTTCCGCCAGCTGCTGGTGTCGATGAAACAGAAGAACCCCGAGGTGGAGATTCCAGAGGGCATCTTCTATGACGGTATCCCAGGCTCAAACCTATACGTACAGAAGAAGAACCTGGATACAGGAACACTGTATGGCATCATGATATACCGCATGAACGGCAGCTACGAGGATGCGGCTATCATCCTGGCTGACTCAGGGCGCATACAAGCTACAGCCGAGAAGAAACACCTACTGCTGACACTGTATAGCGGCGAGTGGTTTGAGAACATGCGTCAATCGGGAATGGGTGTGGCTGCGAATGTACCTTACCGCCGTGAGACCTTCTCGACGAAGCAGATTGTACTGGACTTCGACAGCGGACTGGACATGGTGGAGGCTGGATGGATATCGGCTGATGCCAGGGCGAAGAGCATGGGGCGCATCCTTCACGACTTAGACAGTATACATGAGTTCAACGACTCGGTGGGACACCAATTCTACAGTGATGCCCAGCGCTCGACGATGGGCAGGCCAAAGCTATCCACAAAAGACTCGGTGAAGGTAAGCAGAATGGTGGCGAAGGAAACTGTTGACATTGACACGCTGTTTGCCAAGCTGACTGGCGAGCGCAAGCAGCAAGTGATGAGTATCGCCTCGAATGACGCCCAAGCGACACTGAACGAGATGGAATATAAGGTGGAATACTCTAACGCCCTCAACCAGGATGACCGCGAGCACCAGATGGAGGCCATCAACAAGGTGACGCTATCGCTGTCGTGCCTGATATTCTTCTTCATCGGTGCCCCACTGGGTGCCATCATCCGCAAGGGCGGACTGGGTGTACCAGTCATCATCTCTGTGTTGGTATTCATTGTGTTCTACATCTTGGATAACACGGGCATGAAGATGGCTCGCGACGACAACTGGACGGTATGGTTCGGCAAACTGCTGGGCACGGCGGTGCTTACACCTATCGCCTGTTTCTTTACCTATAAGGCCAACAATGACTCGGTAGTATTCAACATAGACCTGTACAAGAACCTGATTATCAGCATGCTGGGCATCCGTACTAAACGCTATATCACCCGCAAGGAGGTTATCATAGAAGACCCGAAGTACCTGGCCGACTCCGAGATTCTGAAGAATGTAAGTCTGGAGGTATCGAAATATATGGAGCACCACAAGTTGCTGCGCTGGCCCAACCCCATCAAGGTATTCTTCCGTCCTGGCGACGACCACGACATCGAGCAGATCAACGGTGCCCTGGAGGTGGCCATCGAAGACTTAGCATACACCAAGAACAACTACGTGCTGATGAAACTGAACCAGTACCCTGTCATTGCCACACATGCTCATACGCGCCCATTCAAGCGTAAGTGGCTAAACGCAGTAACGGGTTTGTTCCTGCCTACGGGTATCTTCTTCTATTTCCGTATGATACGCTTCCGTGTACGTCTGTACAGAGACTTGCAGAACATCCTGCGCATCAACGAGAAGCTCATTCCCAGAGTCATCGACTTGGGCGACTTGCAGGCAGAGGGCGGCATCACCACCTAATATATATAAATAGGTATAGGCCATCAAAGGTTAAAAGAAAAATAACAAAAAGACGATAACAAACATGGAACAACTGAAACTGAATACGATTGAAGAGGCGCTGGTGGACTTCAAGGCGGGTAAGTTCGTCATTGTGGTTGACGACGAAGACCGCGAGAACGAAGGCGACCTAATATGTGCCGCAGAGAAGATTACTCCCGAAATGGTGAACTTCATGCTGAAGAACGCCCGTGGTGTACTCTGCGCCCCAGTTACCATCAGTCGTGCAGCAGAGCTGGACCTGCCCCACCAGGTGCAGGACAATACATCGCTACTGGGGACGCCCTTCACCGTTACGGTAGACAAAATAGAGGGCTGCTCAACAGGTGTCTCTGCCCATGACCGCGCCGCTACCATCAGGGCGCTGGGCGACCCTACTTCGACCTCGAAGACCTTCGGACGCCCAGGCCATATCAGTCCGCTGTATGCACAAGACAATGGTGTGCTGCGCCGCTCAGGCCATACCGAGGCAGCCATTGACCTGTGTAAGCTGACAGGTCTCTATCCTGCAGGTGCACTCATCGAGATTATGAACGACGACGGTACGATGGCCCGTATGCCGCAGCTGATGGAGTTTGCCCAAAAGCACGACCTGAAGATTATCACCATCAAGGACATGATAGCCTACCGTCTGCAGAAGGAGAGCATTGTGGAGAAGGGCGAGGAGGTAGACATGCCCACCGAATGGGGCCACTTCCGACTGATACCCTTCCGTCAGAAGTCGAACGGGCTGGAGCACATGGCACTCATCAAGGGCGAGTGGCGCGAAGACGAACCCGTTCTGGTGCGCGTACACTCAAGCTGTATGACGGGCGATATTCTCGGCTCGAAGCGCTGCGACTGCGGTGAACAGCTCCACAAGTCCATGCAGATGATTGAGCAGGAAGGTCGTGGCGTCATTGTCTACATGCAGCAAGAGGGGCGTGGCATCGGTCTGATGAACAAGATTGCCGCCTATAAGCTGCAGGAGGAAGGTCTCGACACCGTAGATGCCAACGTACACCTGGGCTTCAAACCCGACGAGCGCGACTACGGCTGTGGTGCCCAGATACTGCGCCAGCTGGGCGTTCAGAAGATGCGCCTGATGACTAACAACCCCGTGAAGCGCGTGGGTCTGGAGGGCTACGGACTGGAGATTGTCGAGAACGTACCCATCGAGACCACACCCAACGAGTATAACCTGCGCTACCTGCAGACCAAGAAGGAGCGCATGGGACACTTGTTGCACTTGAAGTGATTAATGATAAGTGTTAAGTGACACATGATAAGAGAAAAAAAGTAAAAAAGTGGCACGTATATTCTTTTTTTGGGAATAAATTGCTTACTTTTGCAGCCAAAACAAAACAATAAGTATTCATTATGGCACAATTATCTGACCGTTTGCAACGACTGGCTCCCTCAGCAACGCTGGCTATGTCGCAGAAAAGTTCCGAAATGAAAGCACAGGGTATCGACGTCATCAACATGAGTGTCGGTGAGCCTGACTTTAATACCCCCGACCATATCAAGCAGGCCGCCAAGCTGGCGATCGACGAGAATTATTCGAAATATTCTCCCGTTCCGGGCTATCCCGACCTGCGACAGGCCATCGCCCGCAAGCTGGAGCGTGAGAACCATCTGCACTACCAGCCCGCAGAGATCCTGGTGTCAAACGGTGCCAAGCAGAGCGTGTGCAACACCGTGATGGCACTAATCAACCCTGGCGACGAGGTCATCATCCCCGCCCCCTATTGGGTCAGCTACCCGCAGATGGTGCTGCTGGCAGGCGGTAATCCCGTCATCGTGGAGGCAGGCTTCGAGCAGAACTTCAAGATGACTGCTGAACAGCTGGAGGCTGCCATCACCCCGAAGACACGACTCATCATCCTCTGCTCGCCCAGCAATCCTACGGGCAGCGTCTATAACAAGCAGGAGCTGGAGGCGCTGGCTAAGGTCATCCTGAGCCACGACAACCTTTTCGTGCTGGCTGATGAGATATACGAACACATCAACTACGTGGGTCGCCACGAGTCTATAGCCCAATTTGAGGGCATGAAGGAGCGCAGCATCATTGTCAACGGTGTCAGCAAGGCCTACGCCATGACAGGCTGGCGCATCGGATACATAGCCGCCCCAGAGTGGATTGTCAAAGGCTGCAACAAGCTGCAGGGACAGTATACCAGCGGACCGTGCTCTGTCAGCCAGAAGGCTGCCGAGTTCGCCTATACGTCGAGCCAGGAGTGCGTAGAAGAGATGCGCAAGGCCTTTGAGCGCCGCCGTGACCTCATCGTGAAGCTGGCCAAGGACATTCCCGGATTGGAGGTCAACGTCCCTGAGGGTGCTTTCTATCTCTTCCCTAAATGCTCCAGCTTCTATGGCAAGAAAACTGCTGACGGCTCCGTCATCCAGAACAGCACCGACCTGGCCATGTACCTGCTCGAAAAAGGACATGTAGCCACTGTCGGAGGCGATGCCTTTGGAGACCCCGCATGCTTCCGCATGAGTTATGCTACAAGTGACGAGAATATCGTCGAAGCAATGCGTAGAATCAAGGAAGTTCTGGCCGCACTGAAGTAAAAATTGAGAAATATCAAGTTAAAAGTTCTTAAATAGGCTTTTAGTACACTTGAAATTGCTATCTTTGCGGAACGTAAGCGAAAATTTTACAAACTCAATTTATTTAATAACTAAAAAACAAATTTTAATTTATGGCAACAACAACAAAGGCTGCAGCCCCAGCTAAAAAATCGGGCTTTCAGGGTGTAAAAGCTGCATGGATTATCCTCGCAATTTGCGCTGTCGCAGGTTATTCTGTATGGTATTTCGTAATGGGTAATCCCGACAACTTCGTAGGTGGCGACCGCAGTGGTCATCCCGCTAACCTTCTGGGTACTGTGTATAAGGGAGGTTTCGTAGTAGGTCTGATTCTCACTCTGCTCTTCACCGTTATCTGCCTTGGTATCGAGCGTTTCTTCGCTATCAAGACCGCTTCTGGTAAGATGAATCTGGCTAAGTTCACCGCTGAGGTGAAGGCTGCCATCAAGGCTCAGGACTTCGCAAAGGCAAAGGATCTGTGCAACAAGATGCAGGGTTCTGTAGCTAACGTAGTGCTGGCTTCTATCAACATGTATCAGACTGTTGAGACTGACGACCACCTGAAGAAGGCTGCAAAGATCGCTAAGATTCAGCAGGCTCACGAGGAGGCTACACAGCTGGAGATGCCTACCCTTCAGATGAACATGCCAATGGTTGCTACCATCGTATCTCTGGGTACCCTGACCGCTCTGTTCGGTACTGTGCTCGGTATGATCGG
>JAFPEE010000250.1 GCA_017389705.1 Prevotella sp. | reverse complement strand
GCGGAGAGAACAGGATTCGAACCTGCGAACCAGTTTTGCCGGTTACACGCTTTCCAGGCGTGCCTCTTCAACCACTCGAGCACCTCTCCTTATTTGTAATGCGGCTGCAAAGATACGAATAAGTGAGCAAAATACAAAAGAAAAACGAAGATTTCTTTTTATTTTCGAACAAAAAGTATTTTCGACGAAGTCAAAGGTACGAATTAAGTACTAATTCCGAAAACTTTCTCCACATTTTCGTTTGTCTGCCGGCAGATTTCCTCCTCGCTGACGCCATAAGCCTCTGCCAGACGGGTGATGACATGGGTGATGTAGGCCGACTCGTTGCGCTGTCCACGCAGTGGTACTGGTGCCATATAAGGTGCATCGGTCTCAAGTACGAGTCGCTGCAGGGGTACTACGGCAGGCAGCACTTCGGGCAGGTGGGATTTCTTGAAGGTAAGCACGCCACCTATGCCCAGTACGAAGCGGGGAAATTCCAAGAGCTGTAGGGCTTCCTGCTCGTTGCCTGTGAAGCAGTGGAACACACCTCCGGGCAGGTCGGCAGCATAGCGTTTGAGAATAGCTACCAGCTCGTTCTGTGCCTTGCGGCAGTGTATCATCAGCGGCAGGCGAGTCTCTACGGACCAGCGTACCTGTTCTTCGAAGGCTTTCAGCTGCTCTTGTTCGAACTCGCGGCTCCAATAGTAGTCGAGGCCTACTTCGCCGATGGCAATGGGCTTTTCTCTCTTTGAGAGTGTGACATCGCAATGGCTGTCGGCAGTCAGCAATGTGCGGATGGCTGCCAGCTGATCACGCCAGTCGGAGCGTACCTCCTCAGGATGCAGTCCGAGCATGGGGTAGCAGTAGTCGGGATAGCGGTGGCAAGTGGCGAGCACGCTGTGGCAGGTGGCGAGGTCGATGGCAGGCAGGAATATCTGCTTACATCCAGCCTCGCGGGCACGCTGTACGACGTCGTCGCGGTCGACGTTGAACTCCTCGCCATCCAGGTGGCAATGGGTATCGATGTAGTGGGCTGTCGGCATTACTTGTTGCGATGTAGCAGGTCGTCCATATAATGGCGTAGGGCTGTTTTGCACTCTTCCGGTACGCTGACCTGGTTGAGGGTCTGATGAGCCTGGTCGAAGTAGTAGTTGATTTTCTGTTCGCAGAGCTCACGGATACCTATCTCGTTATACAGGCGCGTGACCTCAGCAACCTTGACGTCGCGGTTGAAGGTCTTGGCCTCTATCCATCGTACCAGCTCGGCATGCTGCTTGTCGTTGGCGCGGTTGACGGCATTGATGAGCATATAGGTCTTCTTGTTGGAGGTGATATCACCACCGATGGCCTTGCCGAAAACCTTTGGGTCGCCATAGACGTCAAGCAGGTCGTCCTGCAGCTGGAAGGCTAGTCCCAGCTGTTCGCCTACCTGATACATGAGCTCGGCATCCCGATCAGGAGCGTCAGCCAGTATGGCACCCATCTTCAGGGCACAAGCCAGCAGCACAGAGGTCTTGAGGCGAATCATCTCGATGTACTCGTCCTCGGTGACGTCGTTGCGCTGTTCGAAGGTCATGTCGTACTCCTGTCCCTCGCCTATCTCCAGGGCGGTGACGGTGAAGAGATCCAGCACCTGGCGCAGCTTGTCGGCAGGCACCTGTGCTATGCGCTGGTAGGCCAGCACCAGCATGGAGTCGCCAGAGAGAATGGCCTTGTTGGCATCCCAGCGGCGGTGTACCGTCTCGTGTCCGCGACGCACGTCAGCATTATCCATCAGGTCGTCGTGCAGCAGAGTGTAGTTATGGTAGGTTTCCAAACCGATGGCAGGCATGAGGATGCTTTCGGGCTGCTCCTTCCACAGGTTGTACCCCAGGAGCATGAGGACAGGGCGTATGCGCTTGCCTCCCAGCGAGAGGACATACTGTACTGGCTCGTAGAGCGATGCGGGCTGGCGGTTGTAGGGCAGGCTGACGAGGAAGTCGTTGACTCGCTGCAGAATTTCGGGTGCCGATAATTGTTTCATTGTTCTCATTGTTATTTCGTTTTTTTTGATGTTCTATTCATGCTGACGTGCAGGGGCTGGCGTTACAGCCTGAACACGATGGGTATGCACACCTTGGTGCGACAAGGCTGGTCGTGCTGAATGCCAGGTTTCCAGTTTGGCATCATGCGGAGCACACGCAGCGCCTCGCGGTCGCACTCGGGAGACAGCGACTTGGTGACGCTGATGCCTGTGACGGTGCCGTCTTTCTCGACGTAAAACACTGCCACCACCTTGCCCTGTACTTTCTGTTGACGGGCCTTGTTAGGATAGCGCAGATTCTTGGTGAGCCACTTCATGAACTCAACAGCGCCACCGGGAAACTGCGGCAGGTCCTCGGCAATGTGGAAGTTCAGCGGATTGTTGGGGTCGACGCCCATAGAGGCTAGGGCTTTCTCGTCGTCCAGATTCTCTTCTATCTCCTGAAGCAGCGTCTCGTCATCGTTTGCCTCGGTCTCGCCCTCAAGCTGTTCCTCAGGCTGTTGCAGCTCCACATCGTCGTCGACGACACGCAGCTGTTCGGCTTTTTCCACCTGCTGTTTCTCCTCCAACTGGGCTATGGTTTCCACATTCGACATGGGCACCAGCTCGCTCTCATGTACCAGCTCGTCGAGGTCCAAAGCGTCGATGGGAGTGTTGTCCACTACCGAATTCCACTCCAGCGCGACATAGAGCAATGCCAACACCAATGCCAGTCCCATCAGGAATCCTGTGGTGCGGCACTGTTCCATATCGGCACGTGTTGTCTTTTTCTGCTCCATATCGGCTTGCAAAGGTACGAATAAATTCAGAATTCATTGCAAGCAAAGTGAGAAAATCTCCATCAGTCAATACACATTTCACAAATATTTTCATCCTTTGCACAATTCTTTGCAATAAAATATGTACCTTTGCCGTTGATTTATAATAAATATAAAAGAAGAAGAAGTAAAAAGGTAGAAAAATGCGGATTTCAATGGCTCACAAGATGCGGAAACTGGCAAGGGTCTTCTTGCCCATTTACCTTTTTACCCTGTTGACGCTGCAAGCCCATGCCCAGGAGAGCCAGGAGGTATACAGTTTTCTGAGGCTTCCCGTCAGTGCCCATGTTGCTGCGCTGGGCGGTGACAACATCACGCTTAGCGACGACGACCCCACGCTCATCTTCCACAATCCGGCCCTTATTAACGGAGTGTCGGACAAGAGTCTCAACCTGAACTTCATGACTTACATGGAAGGGGCCAAGACTGCTTCAGCCTCGTTTGTCAAGGCCTATAAAGAACGTGCCACGTGGGGCGTGGCAGCACAGTATATGGACTACGGCTCCATGAAGGAGACCAGCGTGAGCAACACGGAGACAGGCGACTTCTCAGCTCGCGACATTGCCCTGGCAGGAACCTTTGCCTACATGCTCAGCAACCGCATCAGCGGCGGCATTACAGCCCGTTTCATCTCGTCGCACATTGCCAGCTACTCGTCGGCAGCAGTAGCCATTGACCTGGGCATCAACTACATGGACGAGGAACGCGGATGGTCGTTGTCGGCAGTAGCTAAGAATCTGGGAGGACAGATCAAGGCCTACGACGAAGACTTCGAGCGTATCCCCATTGACCTGCAGCTGGGTGTCAGCAAACGTCTCATAGGTTCCCCCCTGCGCCTGTCGGCAACCCTCTCCAGACTGAACAACTGGGACCAGGGGCTGGTGAAGCACTTGGCTGTCGGTGCCGACCTTCTGCTGGGTAACAACATCTACGTGGCAACAGGCTACAACTTCCGTCGCTCCAGCGAGATGAAGGTCAGCGACAACGACGGCGACAGCAACCACGGAGCAGGCTTCAGCATCGGTGCTGGTCTGCAACTGGAACGATTCAAGCTACAGGCAGCATATGCCAAATACCATGTGTCTGCCTATTCTTTATTAATAAATGTCAGTTATTCCCTATGAAGAAGATTACCATTGCCATTGACGGCCACTCATCGTGCGGTAAGAGTACGATGGCCAAGGACCTTGCACGCGAGGTAGGCTATGTATACGTCGATACAGGTGCCATGTATCGCAGCGTCACCCTCTATGCCTTACGCCACGGGCTGTTCACCGCCGACGGCATCGACGAGGCAGGCCTGCGCCAGCAGCTGCCCGACATCCACATATCCTTTCAGTTTAACGCCGAGACAGGCAGGCCCGACACCTACCTCAATGGCGAGCTGGTAGAGCAGGACATCCGCACGATGGAGGTCTCCAGCCACGTCAGCCCTATTGCCACGCTGGGCTTTGTTCGCGAGGCGATGGTAGCGCAGCAGCAGGAGATGGGGCGTGGAGGCGGCGTCGTCATGGACGGACGCGACATCGGCACCGTAGTATTCCCCCATGCCGAACTGAAGATTTTCGTGACAGCCAGTGCCGAGGTACGTGCTCAGCGCCGCTACGACGAGCTGAAAGGCAAAGGTATGGAGGCCGACTACGACGAGATACTGAAGAACGTGCAGGAGCGCGACTACATTGACTCGCATCGCGAGGTCTCTCCCCTGCGCAAGGCTGACGATGCCATTGAGCTGGACAACTCGCACCTGACTATTGCGGAGCAGAAGCAATGGCTGTTGGATCGCTTCAACGATACCCTGTCCAGGCAATAACACCAAAACAAGAAGAGGAATGAAGGAATTTGTCATCTCTGAAGCCAAGGCCGAGACTGCAGTACTGGTGGGACTCATCACCCAGCAACAGGACGAAGCCAAGACGAAGGAATATCTGGACGAGCTGGAGTTTCTGGCTGACACCGCAGGAGCCGTCACCGTAAAGCGCTTTACGCAGAAGGTACAGGGTCCTAGTCAGGTGACGTATGTCGGCAAGGGCAAGCTCGAAGAGATTAAGCAATACATCAAACAGCAGGAAGATGCCTATTACGACTGGCTGGACACCGGTTCTCCTGAACCCGAAGAGGGAAAGCAGGCTCCCCAGCCTGTGGGAATGGTGATTTTCGACGACGAGCTCAGCGCCAAGCAGATTCGCAATATTGAGAGCGAGCTGAAGGTGAAGATACTGGACCGCACGAGCCTGATTCTCGACATCTTTGCCATGCGTGCCCAGACAGCAGAAGCCAAGACGCAGGTGGAGCTGGCGCAGTATCGTTACATGCTGCCACGCCTGCAGCGTCTGTGGACTCACCTGGAACGCCAGGGCGGCGGCTCCGGCTCAGGTGGCGGCAAAGGCTCTGTAGGTTTGCGTGGTCCTGGTGAGACGCAGCTGGAGATAGACCAACGTATCATCCGTCAGCGTATCTCTCTGCTGAAAGAACGCCTGGTGGAGATTGACAAGCAGAAGACTACCCAGCGCAAGAACCGCGGACGCCTGATTCGTGTAGCGCTGGTGGGCTATACCAACGTGGGCAAGTCGACGCTGATGAACATGCTGGCGAAGAGTGACGTGTTTGCCGAGAACAAGCTCTTTGCCACGCTCGATACCACCGTCCGTAAGATGGTCATCGACAACCTGCCCTTCCTGCTGGCAGACACCGTAGGATTCATCCGCAAGCTGCCTACCGACCTGGTAGACTCGTTCAAGTCGACACTGGACGAGGTACGCGAGGCTGACCTGCTGGTGCATGTGGTAGACATCTCCCACCCTGACTTCGAGGAACAGATCAACGTGGTGGAGAAGACGCTGGCAGACCTGGGATGCGCCGAGAAGCCGTCGATGCTGGTATTCAACAAGATTGACTCCTATTCGTGGACTCCGCAGGACGAGGACGATCTGACCGCTCCCAAGCGGGAGAACATCTCGCTGGACGAGCTGAAGCGTACTTGGATGGCGAAGGTCAATGAAGAATTAAGAACGAAGAACGAAGGATTTGTCACCGCTCCCCTTTTCATCTCGGCTAAGAAGAAGGAAAACATTGACGAGCTGCGCGAGGTGCTGTACGAGAAGGTTCGCGAGCTGCACGTCCAGAAATATCCGTATAACGATTTTTTATACCAAATAGACCAAGACATATGAGAGACTACAGACAACTGACACAAGAGGAAATCAATGTGCTCGAGAGTAACAGCTGTTGGGCTGAGAGCTGGGACAACATACAGGTTGCTGACGCTTTCACACCCTACGGATTCCATCGCGTACTTTTCTATGGCGATATCCGGCTAGGCGTCTTCGAGAAACAGGTAGAGGTGACGAAAGGCTTCACGAAGCACTCCGGCATCACCGACGCCACGCTGCGCAACGTCAACATTGGCGACAACTGTCTCATAGAGAAGGTGGGCAACTTCATCAACAACTACACTATTGGCGACGACTGCTACATCTCGAACATCTGCACGATGGAAACCACCGAGGGAGCGACCTATGGCGAAGGGCACCTGGTGAGTGTGCTGAACGAGATGGGCGACGGCAACGTCATCCTCTTCCGCAACCTGAATTCACAGCTGGCATCGTTCATGGTGAAGCACTTCAGCGACAAGCTGCTGAAGGACAAGCTGACGAGACTCATCAACGAGGAGGTGCGCTTCACGCTGCCAGAGCGTGGCACCATCGGCAACAGGGTGAAGATTATCAATACGAAAGAGATTACCAATACCGTCATCAAAGACGACTGCGAGATAAGCGGGGCATCGCGCCTCTCAGACTGTACCATCCTGAGTTCGAAGGACGACTCGGTATTTATCGGCACAGGTGTCATCTGCGAGAACAGCATCATCTGTAACGGCTGCTCCATCACCAACTCGGTGAAGATGCAGGACTGCTTTGTTGGCGAGGCCTGCCAGATTACCAACGGGTTCACGGCAGAGGCCAGCATCTTCTTTGCCAACTCATATATGGCTAACGGCGAGGCCTGTGCTGCCTTCTGCGGACCTTTCTCCGCCTCGCACCACAAGTCGAGCCTGCTCATTGGAGGCGAGTTCTCGTTCTACAATGCAGGGTCGAATACCAACTTCTCGAATCACGCCTACAAGATGGGGCCTATGCACTACGGCGTTCTGGAACGAGGCTCCAAGACCGCCTCTGGTGCCTATGTGCTGATGCCTGCCAAGATAGGCGCCTTCAGCGTCTGCTTCGGCAAGCTGATGAACCATCCCGACATGCGTTGTCTGCCCTTTGCCTACCTGTTGGCATACGGCGACACTATGTATATCGTGCCAGGCCGTAACATCACCACTGTAGGTCTGTATCGTGACATCAAGAAATGGCCCAAGCGCGACAAGCGTGCTGTCAGCAGCAGGAAGTCCATCATCAACTTCGACTGGCTCAGCCCCTTCACCGTGGGCGAGATTGTGCAGGGCAAGAAGATTCTGGAGGCGCTGCGTCAGGCTGGCGGCGACAATGTCAGCTCGTATAACTACCACGAATACATCATCAATGCCACCTCGCTGCGAAAGGGTATCAAGTACTACGACATTGCCCTGCGCATCTATATGGGAGCGGTACTGAAACGTGCCGTCAAGGGTGGTTTCCTGGGAAAGCCGATATCCGATGTGGGTGTAGGTCCGTGGATAGACCTGTCCGGTATGCTGCTGCCTGCCAGCGAGGAACAACGCCTCATCGACGACATCAAAAGCGGCACCATAGAGAGCATCCAGGAGGTGCTGGACCGCTTCTACAACATCCATGAGCACTATCGCGAATACCAGTGGGCCTGGACCTACAAGATGATTCTGGACTACTACCAGCTGGACGAGCTGACAGATGCTGCCATGCAGCGCATCCGTGAAGACTATGTCAAGGCCCGCCGTGCCTGGATTGCCGAGATTCGCAAGGATGCCCAGAAGGAGTTCGCGATGGGTGATGTCGAGCAGGAGGTTTACGACGACTTCATCTCCAAGCTGGACCACGAGATAGACTATGAGGACTAAACAATAAAAACATTAGACATGATGAAACTAAAACTTTTAATGACTACTTGCCTCGTGGCACTCGGCATGAGCGCACAGGCTAAGGACTACAAGTACCAAACCATTGAGGGTGACATGACCAAAACCCGCATCTACACGTTGGACAACGGGTTGAAGGTGTATCTCTCCGTCAACAGCGAGAAACCCCGTATCCAGACTTACATCGCCGTACGTACAGGTAGTAAGAACGACCCTGCAGAGACAACCGGTCTGGCTCACTATCTGGAACACCTGATGTTCAAGGGCACCCAGCAGTTCGGCAGCAACAACCCACAGGCAGAGGCTCCGCTGCTGAAACAGATTGAGCAGCGCTACGAGGCCTATCGTAAGCTGACTGACCCTGCAGCACGCAAGCAGGCTTACCACGAGATTGACTCCGTCAGTCAGGTGGCAGCCCAGTATTTCATTCCCAACGAGTACGACAAGCTGATGGCAGCCATCGGCGCCGAGGGTACCAATGCCTACACGTCAAACGATGTCACCTGCTATACGGAGGACATCCCCGCCAACGAGATAGACAACTGGGCCAAGATACAGGCAGACCGCTTCCAGAACATGGTGATTCGCGGTTTCCATACTGAGCTGGAGGCTGTCTACGAGGAGTACAACATCGGACTGACCAGCGACTCACGCAAGCTCTTCGCCGCTATCAGCAAGCTGCTGTGGCCAAACCATCCCTACGGCACGCAGACCACCATCGGCACGCAGGAGCACCTGAAGAACCCCTCTATCGTCAACATCAAGAACTACTTCAACAAGTGGTACGTACCCAACAATGTAGCCATCTGTATGGCTGGCGACCTGGACCCTGACAAGACCATCGCCATCATCGACAAGTATTTCTCGTCATGGAAGCCCGGCAAGGATGTGACACAGCCTACCTTCGCCGCCCTACCCCCACTCACCGCTCCCAAAGACACAACCATCGTTGGTCAGGAGGCTGAGCGCATCTGGATGGGATGGCGCGCCAAGAAGGCCAACACCCTGCAGGCCGACACGCTGGAACTGATGGAGGACGTACTGAGCAACGGACGCGCAGGACTCTTCGACCTCGACCTGAACCAGGCCATGAAGGTGCAGAGTGCTGCTGGTGGCGCTGAGCTGATGCATGACCACGGAGCCTTCTTCCTGATGGGTACACCGAAGGAAGGACAGAGCCTCGACGAGGTCAAGTCGCTGCTGCTGGCAGAGATTGGCAAGCTGAAGCGTGGCGAGTTCCCCGACAACCTGCTGCCCAGCATCATCAACAACAAGAAGCGTCGCAACTACCAGCTGCTGGAGAGCAACGAAGGCCGTGCCGACATGTTTGTCGACGCCTTCATCAACGAGGTGGAGTGGAAGCAGGAGGTAGACAAGATAGACCGCATCTCGAAGATCACGAAGCAGGAGATCATAGACTTTGCCAACCGCTTCTTTACCGATGGCTACGTCAGCGTCTACAAGAAGCAGGGCGTCGACTCCACGCAGAAGAAGATTGACAAGCCTGCCATCACGCCCATCCCCACCAACCGCGACCAGATGAGCCAGTTTGTGCGCGACATCCAGAACGCACAGGTGGAACCCATCCAGCCTAAGTTCGTGGACTTCACTACCGACATGACCTTTGCCGAGACGAAGAATAAGCTGCCGCTGCTCTATGTGCAGAACACGGAGAACGGCCTGTTCCAACTGAACTTCCGCTTTGAGTTCGGACGCAAGGCCGACAACCGCTACGATATTGCCACAGACTACATGGACTATTTGGGCACTGATAAGTATACCGCTTCGGAGATTAAACAGAAGTTCTATGAGCTGGGATGTGACGTCTATATCGGTGAGGGCAGCGACGCCATCAACATCCGTCTTTCCGGCCTTAGCGAGAATATGCAGCCTGCCTTGGCGCTCGCTGAAGAGTTTATCCAGAATGTCAAGGTAGACAAGGATGCCTACAACCAGATGGTGAGCAAGATCCTCAAGCGCCGCAACGACGCCAAGAAGAGCCAGCGCAACTACTTCCAGCAACTCTTTTACTATGGCATTTTCGGTCCTCGTAACTTCAGCAGCGACGTGCTTAGCGAGCAGCAGCTGAAAGAGACCGATCCGCAGCTGTTCGTCGACCTGCTGAAGAACCTGACCGGTTATCAGCATAGCGTCGAGTACTATGGACCGCTGAGCGTGAACGAAGTGTCGGCCATTATCAGCAAGCTGCACAAGACTCCAAAGCAGTTGAAGGCTGTGCCTGAAAACAAAGACTATGAGCGTCAGCTGGCAAACCAGAACGAAGTGTGGATAGCCCCCTACGATGCCAAGAACATCTATATGGCAATGCTGCACGACGAGCACCGCAGCTGGAACATCGACGAGACCGCCATTCAGTCGCTCTTCAACGAGTATTATGGTGGCGGCATGAACGGCATCGTCTTCCAGGAGATGCGCGAGGCTCGCGGACTGGCCTACAGCGCCTCGGCATGGTATGCCTATCCGCGTAAGAAGGGACAGTACGAGAGCTACTTCACGAATATCATCACCCAGAACGACAAGATGACGGACTGCATCACCCACTTCAACGAGATTCTCAACGAGATGCCCGCCAGCGACAACGCCTTCAAGATTGCCAAAGAGGGACTCACCAAACAGTTGGCCTCGCTGCGCGTCACCAAGATGGGAATTATCAACCGCTGGCATGACATGCAAGATATGGGTCTTGACTACGACCTGAACAAGAAGATCTTCAACGACCTGAAGAACGTCACCCTGCAGGACATCGTGAACTTCGCGAAGCAGAACATCGCCAACAAGGCTTACCGCTACGTCATCCTGGGCGACGAGAAGGAGCTGCAGATGGAGACCCTCGAGAAGATTGGTCCCATCCGTCGACTCACCGCGGAAGAAGTGTTTGGATACTAATTGAAGTAATTTGGCTTAACTACTGACTACTTAACTTCTTATTTAGTAGTATAGCTCATATGGACGCGCTCCCAACTGAGGGAGCCGTCCTTTTTTACGGTCACACGTACCAGGTAGTCACCAGCGTCAGGGTTGTTACGCTCACTCATCGTGTCCAGCGTCAGGTACGTCACGCCGCCAACCTCCTGTTCATCCCACTGGTGCACATGTCCACAGAAGACGATGTCGGCATCCCACTCCTCAAACTTATCCAGCAGGTAGAAAGTCTCCTCGCGGGGGAAGGTGGAAGCCAGCTCAAACGACGACACACGGAAAATATTGGTATGTCCGAAGACGAAGGTGTTGCGAATCGTGTAGTAACTCTTATCGTCGGTGGGGTCAAGGGCGCCATCATCCAACAGGTCTATCTGCTCGCGTCCTAACGTTCCGCTGGCGGTATCGAGGAAGATGAGACGGTCCATGACAACCTTGTCGTTATAATCGCCGACATTGATGAATACCGAATAGAACGACGACTGGAACAAGTTAGTCCACAAGGCCCATCCGTTGTTGGTAATGTCGTGGTTGCCCACCACCGGATAGAAGGGGAACTTGTGATCTTCCAGACGCATAGCCATACCTGTTAAGGGGTCGCGGTAGTAGGTCTGGGGCTCTCCGTTGGCATTGGTATAGATGACCGGTTCGTAGTGCTTCTTCACATACTTCTCCTTGGCTTTCTGTACCACGGAGTCAAGACGGATGTAGTACTCTGCCTTGGTGTCGGCAATGTCGCCCAGATGAGCCACAAACAGGTCGTTATCTTTGACGGCAATGTCGAACATCTCCGTCATGCGCCCCGTATCGTCTACCATGTGACTGTCGGCACCTACCAGAAAGGTGTATTCGCCACTCTCCACTCGCTGCACGCGGAACGAGTTCTTGTGTTTCTGGTAGTACTCATACGACATCTTCGCACGGTCGTCCACGTCGGAGGTCGCTATCAGCAGTCCCGTGGGACTGACCTTGTCACACGCTGTCAGCAGCAAAGCAGCCAGCGCTGCCATTCCTATATATTTCCTCATCATCATTACCAAACGTGTTTAAGTCCTAATTTCACTGATTCCTCATACTTCGTGGCCAGCTGGCTCATGCTGCCCGCAGGGCGGATGTTCAGCTCGCCAAACAGCTGCAGGTCCTTGGTCAGGTTAGCATAGAAATTCAAGCCCCAGTTGATGTTGTAGCCCTCATAGTAGAAGTCGTCGTAGTTGCGGGCAAAGATGCCGATGTTCCACGAGTTCCAGCGCGGACGGATGTTCACGCCGGCACCGATGGTAAGCGTCAGAGGCTCCGTATAGCCGAAGCCTAACATGTGGTAGTGTATGTACGACGCTCCCAGACGAGCATAGAAGTAAGGCATCTCCCACGTCACCGATCCGTTGACGACCATCTCGTTCGTATTCCACTCCTGGTAGCGGTTGTACATCATCTTACCCGTCAGGTAGAAGTCTGACCAGCCCCAAGGCAGACGGTAGCCGCCCTGCACATCCATCGAGTACAGCTTCTTGCCCAGCTGCATCTGTGCGTCGCCCTGCACAAACCAGCGGTCTGTCAGGTGGCGCTTGTAGGTAACCTCGAATCCGTAGAAGGCATCCGTAATGACGTTGTCGCCCACCATCAGGTACCCCCACAACTCGTTCTTGTGCGTTCCGTCGTACTTGTGCACGCCATTGATCACCTGAGCCTGAAGCCCCGTGCTGAACAGCAGCGCCCCACAAGCCACGATGATGCTGAAAAGGAATTTTCTCATAAAGACCGTTTACTATTCGTAGATTGCTCCGCGTGCAAAAGTAACAATTTTTTCTCAATTACACAACAAAAATTTTGTGTTTTAATCAATAATTTCAAGTTTCGGATGTTAACCAAAACCTTCAAAACCCTTTCTGTCAGGGTGAGACTTGCGTCTCTGATGTTGCGTCTGCCTGCTTTCTGCTGGTGAGCAAGCTCCCCGCTGAAAGCCTTCAGACCCACCATCAATCCCTGTGGGACTTCACCCTGACAGAAAGAAAAACCAAGAAAACAACAGAACACACAATAATCAGTACTTCTATTTCGTTTTTTCCTCAAAAGAGGATGATGAAGATTGAGAGCTCGATTATAAGTAAAGAACGTTTAACGCAACTGAAATCATATGTTTATGACATTATCGGTTGTTGTCAGGACGTTCATAAGGAATTAGGTCCCTGGCTGAACGAGTATATGTATCAGGAAGCTCTTAAAGTGGCATTTCAGGAGAAGCAGCTACCTTTCATTAAGGAATACTACTTCCAAGTGTCTTATCACGGTGTTCCTCTAGAGCACAAACATTTCATGGATTTCCTTTGTAAAAAGAATGTAGCACTGGAATGCAAAGCAATCTCTTCCTTGGGTGCTGAGCAACGTCAACAGTTGTGGAATTACATGCGTCTGACCAATACGCCTATTGGTATACTGTACAATTTCGCGCCAGTAAAAGACCAGTGTGAGAAATACTATTACGATGTGAATACCAAAACCATAACGGTTTTTTAGGTTTTTCCTTCTGTAGGCTTGAACCACGACAGTGGTTGTGACAAGTGTGGTGGCTCTGGCGTAAAAGCGTGCTTTTAAAGACAGAGTCATAACACTGGGAACAAATACTCTGAAAGAGTATCAAGCCAACAGAAGGGGTTTTCCTGGTTTTTTGTTTTCATCAGAATGCCAAGAAAACAACCATGTTGGGTTTTGCCGAGGCAGGCTGCATCTCGGAAAAACTCAAATAAATTTGGTTTTTCGCTCGATTTGCACTACCTTTGCAGCGCAAACAACGAAAAAAACTATGGGAATCGTTATAGGAATAGACGTGGGCATATCCACCACCAAGATTGTAGGACTGCGCGATGGTCGCGTAGTATCACCTATCCGTATCACAGCCGCCGACCAGGTGACACCACTCTATGGCGCCTTTGGCAAATACCTGCACGACAACAAGATCAGCCTGCAAGACGTAACCCGCGTGATGGTAACAGGCGTTGGCGCCAGCTATGTCAACGAGCCTATCTATGGCATTCCCACTGAGAAGGTCGACGAGTTCATTGCCGATGGCTTGGGAGCCCGCTTTGAGAGCGGCCTGGACAAGGCCATCGTGGTGTCGATGGGAACAGGTACCAGCTTCGTACAATGCGACGGCGACGACATCCGACACATCGGAGGCCTCGGCATCGGTGGCGGTACGCTGCAAGGACTGGCCCGCGTGATGCTCAACACCCGAGACTGGAAACAGATTCAGAGCCTGGCCATGAAAGGCGACATCAGCAATATCAACCTGCGCATTGGCGACATCTCTACCCATCCGCTGCCGGGCCTGCCTATGGAAGCGACAGCCTCGCTGTTCTCCAAGGCACAATACAATGCCAGCCAGGAGGACATCGCCCTCGGCATCATCGTCATGGTGCTGCAGACCATAGGCTCGGCAGCCATCCTGTCGGCCCTCAATTCAGGCATCAAGGACTTTGTGCTCATAGGCAACCTGACGCTGGTTCCGCAATGCAAAGAGATTTATCCCATGTTGGAGAAGCTATACGACGTACACTTCCATATCCCCAAATACTCCGAGTTCTGCACAGCCATCGGCGCAGCACTCAGCTATAATAAGCCAACTGCCATTGCAACGCCACACTCTCAAAGAGAGAATAGCTAACCGCTAACTGCTAACCGCTACTTCTTCGCGTGGTTGTCCAGCTTGTGCAGGAAGTAGTTAAAAGCCTCCAGACCCACCAGCACCAGGATGGAGCTGGCAATAGCCAACTTATACATGCCGCCGCCACAGGCCAGACCTATGGCTGCTACCACCCACACACCTGCTGCTGTGGTCAGTCCGCTCACCATATTCTCTTGCTTGCGGAAGATGATGGTTCCTGCACCAATGAAACCGATACCACTCACCACCTGGGCTGCTATACGACTGACATCCCAGCGATGAGCTTCCGACATGGCCACGTCCTGAAAACCATAGGCCGAGACAATCATAAACAACGCTGAGCCCATAGCCACCAGGAAATGGGTACGGAAACCAGCTTCCTTCGACCTGTACTCACGTTCCAAGCCAATCAGTCCGCCAAGAATAGCAGCGACAAATATTCGCAAGATAAATTCGTTCTCCATATCTTCTTCCAATTTGCCTGCAAAGGTACGAATAAGCGAGCGAAAAACCAAATTTATTTGAGTTTTCCCGAGCGGGAATACCCTCTCCTCTCCCCCCTCATGCGACAAATACGACAGGCAAATGAGACTTCTGTCGCAGAAAACCCCAGTCTGTCGCATCAACTCAGAGCGAAATACCTGCATTTGTTTGGAATGAGGCGTTTTTCTGCCGTATCTTTGCAACAGAAATCGCGAGAACAGTAAAACAACAACAAAGTATTAACAAATAAAAAATAAGGATTATGAAGAAGAATTCAATTATGGTAAAGTCAGTGCTCATGAGCATGATTACCGCAGGTACAATGATGTTTGGTTTCGCATCTTGCAGCGAGGACGATGCACTCGTCAACGAGCCCAAGGAAAACAGTGAGGAAATCGTCGCTGGCGAGAACGCTCAGCTGCAGAAGCCCCTCGGACTGGTCTTCAGAGACTTCGTCAGCGAAGGCGACGTAGAGATCCTGAATGCCGACACCACAGAGATTGCCGTCAGCAAGGCCTATGCCGAGAAGCTGGGCGTCGACAACTTCGTCAACCACCCCATGGGTATCTGGAAGAACTTCAACGAGCGCTCGTTCCTGCGTCGTGCCACAGCACAGAAGCTCGTAGGCGACAAGTACATCCTGAAGGTTGTCAATGCCGACCTCGGCGAGGTGCTGGCCGGACAGGCTCTCGAGCTCAACACCGCCATCTACGTCAATCCCAACGCCGGTACTACCACACGCAGCGCAGCAGGCATGGCCGACAAATACACCGACCAGCGCGGCGTCATCCATCCCGCAGCAGTCACCATGACACGTCGTGCTGGCGAGGCCGTCACCCGCGGCGCCTTCTCTACCTACGGCACGCTGAGCCCTGAGCAGATCATGGACGGTCAGACGTTCCAGCTGCCTACCACTCGCGGCTTCATCAGCGACGCAGCAGACTGCATCGTACGCTTCATCAAAAGCGGTGGCCACTTCACTGGCGACGGCCAAGGCAGAATCCTGCAGACTGAAGGTACTATCACTCCTCCGAAGATTCACATCAAGACCGGCGATAACGAGGGCGACACTGTGACCATCAATAGCAAGGTCCCATATAAAGTGGAACTGAACTACACCCTGAAGATCGACACCTGGGTAAAGCCAAAGCTTAGCGCCAAGGCTATCCTCAACCCCCTCAGCCTGCTCGAGATTGACACCCGTTACTTCGAAGGTCGACTGGACGGCATGTGCTCGATGTCTCCTCAGATGACACTGGGCATCAGCGGCGAGGCTGAGCTCCCTAAGGACAAGCAGGACTACAAGCTCTGCGACCTGGCAGAATTCCACTTCACCTTCTTTGCAGGCCCAGTACCCATCGACATCTGTCTGCAGCCTAACCTCTCAGCCCACGTCAATGCAGGCGTCAAGGGCAGCGTATACACCGGCATCAAGTACGAGTACGCCAGCGAGTTCTCAGCAGGCATCAAGTACGAGAACAAGAAGTGGCAGCCCATTGCCAACCACGAGGTCAAGAAGAACGAGTTCAGCTTCATCACTCCACGCGGCACCTTCCATGCAGAGGCAGAAATGGGTATCATGCTCGGTTGCGACGTCCTGGTGAATCTTCTGGCTGGTCCTACCGCAAGCTTCGGTCCCATGCTCAAGGGCGAGCTCGACGCAGTGCTGGCTCCCATGGAGAAGACTCCTTTCACCTTCGACGCAGGCGTCACACTCGGACTCATGGGTAAGGCTGGTGCCAAGGTGAAGCTCTGGAAGATTGAGCTCTTCGACTGGGAATTCGACCTGAAGTTCGGCCCACAGTGGGACATCTGGAGCTTCAGCTACCCCTCCGACGACAATAGCAAGAACAAGGGTGGCAACGACAAGCTGACCAAGCAGGTCGAGGAAATGAAGCAGCTGGTGGAGGAAGACATCAAAGTCTGCAAGGCCAGAAGCGAGCTGATGTGGAAGGCTTTCAAGAGCGCTATGAGAATGGACGAACAGGTAAGAGCCGCCTACGACAGGCTGAAGGAGTTCGACGAGAAAGACTACCGCGACGTCACACAGCACTACACACCCGACAACCTGTACGAGGTCGCCCTCAGATCCGTCTACGACACGACCATCAAGAAGTACCAGAAGATAGACCGTCAGTACTTCGGCGAAATGAAGAGCCAGCTGCTCAACACCCTCAACAGAATGGCACGCTAACCATCTCTCACACAAAGAAAAGCAGGTAAGAATCAAAAAAAGGCTCCTCGTCCATCACGGACGGGGAGCCTTTTAACTTCCCCTCAAGGGGGTTTTGAGCCGGCCTCTGCCAAAGTTTGCCCGGCTCAATGCCAGTCTTTGCCCGGCTCAACTTTCGTACCAGCAGGTGGCACACTCGTGCTCATCCGCTGGAGCGGAGCTACTTGATGTGGCTATTTCGAGTAATGATACCTCAGCGAAATGACATAGACATAAATCATTCCACTGCTGACGGAGTACACTAGCCGATGTTCGTCCGTAATCCGACGACTCCAAAGGCCATGCTGTTGACCCTTCAGTGGTTCCGGCTTGCCAATGCCCTTAAACGGATGCTTTTTGATGTCCTCCAGCAGGTCGGTGATGCGCTTCATGACGCGCTTGTTGCCCGTCTGCTTCCAATACTCGCGATCTTCCTGGGCGTGAGGGGTAAAGATTACCTCCATAGGTCTTCCACTTTAACCACTTCGCCCCGTCCGTTCTTGATGTCCTCCTGTCCCTGGCGTATAATCTCTGCCATATCGGGCGATGACATCAGATACTCTGTCTCGTCCATGGCCTGCTTTTTGGCCGTTAGCTTCTTGGCATACTTCAGCATCTTAGCCATCAGCGTCTCGTCATTGGCTATGATGCTCAACTGGCGGAACAGCTCCGCGTTCATCTGTATTGCTGTCATAATACTAACATTTATGGGTTTACGCCTGCAAAGATACAAATAATTCTTGAGAAAAAGAAGAATCAGGAACAATTTTATACTTAACTGAAGTTTCTCAAGCCTTAGAAAAACGTCGTAGACAAGAGAGAGATTTTCTCTCCTTCGACTTTTCTTTTTATTATCTTTATTAGGGGGGGGGCTCTCTCCTTGGGCTTTTCTTTCTTATTTCTTTATTAGGGGGTATGGGGGGAAGCTTTCTTTCTTTTTCCTTTCCCTTCTCTCTTTTGAGTTTAAAAAAGAACGAAAAAAATATTTTTTTTTGCAGCGGACTTACGCAGACTAACACGGGAGTCCGTTGTCGTCCGCTGTCGTCCGTTGCTGAAAAACACGCAGACTAACACGGTAGTCCGAAGAAATATTAGCAGAATTTTGACGAAAAACTTGGAAGATATTGTTTTATTATGTATCTTTGCACATGTTTAAGGATAAGGCGTTTTAAAGTATTAATTACGAATTGAATCAACCAAACTGTATCAGGACTTTTTGCGAACGGGCAGCGGCTTTCATGCTGAGCGCAAAACCTGCCCCCACCGCCCATAGCGGGCGATTGTTTTTAACCCTGCTCGCGATGCTGCTCACCACCACGACGACGCGGGCATGGTCTGGTCAAGGCACCAGCGCTGATCCGTACCAGATTGCTAACGCCAACGACCTGGCGCAGTTGGCTACCAATGTGAATGGTGGTACGGACTACAATAACTTGTACTTCAAGCAGACCGCCGACATCACGCTCAGCGGCGCATGGACGCCCATCGGCACCGAGAGCCATCCCTTCAAGGGACATTACGATGGCGGCAGCTTTGCCATCAGGGGGCTGCAGGTGACGGGCGACTACAAGTATGCCGGCCTCTTCGGCTACATCGTTTCTGGCGACTATGTTCCTCAGCTGGGTTTCTACCGCCCCGCCGAACTGAAGGACATCAACATCGTGGACTGCAACATCAACGTGGGCACCTTCAGCGATAGTAATGCCGGCGGCATCGCTGGCCAGGTGAACACCGTCCTCATGAGCGGCTGTCGTGTCAGCGGCACCATTACGGGTTACGGTAATGCCTGCGGACTCACCTCCACCCATGCAACACTTGGCGTCAGCGTGACCGACTGCTTCGTTGATGTGACCGTCAGCGGCACGGGCAACCAGTATAACCAATATATCACTCCAAAAGTGTACCAGATGATATATACGGGTGCCGGCACTGGAGGCGGCTCCGGCAACTACTACCACGACAACGGCGGCAGCGTCGCTGTCAGCAACGCCACGAGCATCAGCAACTCCGCCCGCAGCTCTACACCGTTACCGCCCCCAGCGGCATGACCGTAGCTGGGAGCAATGCCACCGTGAGTCACGGCGGCAAGCGATACTTTGCCAGCGGTGCTACGGCCACGCTGACCGTCGATGATGCGAACAAGGCGTTCAAGACCTTCAGCGTGAGTGGGGCGACCTATAGCGTGGCTGCCAACAAGAAGAGCGCCACAGTGACCGTGCCCACCGCCGACATCACCGTCACGGCCACGCTCACGCAGATTCCCGTCAGCTACCTCGACGCTAGTGGCGAGGAGCAGACCTGCACCAGCTGCACCGTGCTCCAGGGCAGTGAGACCACGCTCCCCGAAGGCACCTATGTTGTCTTCGGTGACATCACCTACACCGGCACCGTCACCCTCGACGGCGATGTCACCCTCATCCTCGCCGACGGCTGCCACATGAACATTGGAACAGAGAACAACGGCATCACCGGCAACGGCATCACCAACGGCATCAGGAACCTCACCATCACCAGCCAGAGCCTCAGCGACAGCATGGGCGCGCTCAGCGTCTATATTACAGGCAACAATAACCGTGGCATCCTAGCATACAATCTCACCATCAACGGCGGCAACGTCACCGTCACCGTCACCGGCAGCTCCTTAGCATCCGCCATCCGTGCACTCGGCAACTACACCTTCAACTGGCGCAACGCCACCGACCGCATCACCATCGGCTCCACCGGCCTCTACGCCACCGACCGCACCGCCACGTTCGCCCGTCTCTTCAAGGACGCCTCCGACAACTACTACGGCGGCACGCTGACCGGTTCCGACCTCAGCACCCTCAGCGGCGTGACCCTCAGCGCAGCCACCCAGCTCGTCCTCGCCGACACTGACGACAACAGCGCACGCCTCGCCGCCGCCAACAGCATGACCGGCCTTGACGTGCAGCTGCAAAACCGCACGCTGCTGAAGGGCAACACTTGGAATACGCTGTGCCTGCCGTTCTCGATGACGTCTGCTGAGATTGCTGCAAGTCCGCTTGCAGGAGCTACCATCAAGGAGCTGGACGCCACAACGAGCCTTGAAAATGGCGTGCTGACGCTGAAGTTCAATACCGCCACCAGCATTGAGGCTGGCAAGCCCTACATCATCAAGTGGACGGACGGCGAGAGCATCAGCAATCCCGTATCCTCTGGCGTCACTATCGACAACAGCGCTGAGGCTCAGGCCCGCATGACCGTCACCTCCAACGACGGGAAGGTGAAGTTCGTGGGACAGTACTCGCCGTTCAGCATCACCGCCGACAACATCAACTCCATCCTCTACCTCGCCTCCGGCAACAGGATTGGCTACTCGTCGAAGGACCGCGAGCTGAAATGCTTCCGTGCCCACTTCTGGGTTCAGCCTAACGGCATGCAGCAGGCCGCGAGCATGATTAGCATCGACTTCGGTGACAGCGAAACCACGGAGATTAAGACCACGAATTTCACGAATGACACGAATTCTGATGGTGCGATGTACGACCTGCAGGGTCGTCAGGTGACCAAGCCTCAGAAAGGGCTCTATATCGTGAATGGCCGTAAGGTCCTTGTGAAGTAATAGCTCTAATTCTCAAATTCTTGATATAAAAAAGAAAGCATTATGGAGAAAGTAATCGATTTTAACTGCTTGCCCAAGCAGGAATATATAAAGCCCCAGATGAAGGTAGTGAAGATTCAGCATTCGAAGGTGCTCTCCGGAAGTTATGGTGCAAAAAGTCTGAGGCTTCCAGGCGGCGAAGGCCTGACAATGCCTGATGGCGGCATTCTAGACGATGAAGATGATGACGTATAAGTCGATAAAGGGTTCCCTATCCTCACGGACGGGGAACCCCCACAAACAATTTCGTTGAAAAAACCAAAACCAATAAAACACTTTCATTCTGTTCTAGACTTCGTCTCTGATGCTGTGGCTGCATGCTTTTTTCTTGTGAGTGTACTCACAGGTAAAAGCCTACAGCCACAGCATCATCCTATAGGATTACAAACAGAATGAAAGCAAAACACCGGCTCTAAAGAGCCTGAAAAACAGAATATACCTTTCGCAATGAGAGAATATTCTCGGTTTTTAAGCGCGTAGCGCGATTGTTTTCATCAGAAGAACTTCAGAGAGTTGAATAACATTAGAACACAGATATAACAGATGACACGGATGACGACCATAGTACAGAAACAAAAATCCCCCGCACTGCTGCGAGGGACGTTGTCGTGGTCTACTGAACTAAGGAAGAGAAGAGTGCTACTCACAGAACATTTGGTGGAGTACATCTTGCAATACGGAAATCTCGTCTGCAGCAAGTGTAGTGATACGATTTTTCAGGCGTCGCTTGTCTATGGTACGAATTTGGTCTGTAGCAATTTCGCCATCTCGTCCCATGATTTGACATCTCACCCGATAGGGATAGCCGTGAACAGCCGACGTAATAGGTATAATAATCACAGTGTCAAGATGCTCATTCAATTCCTTAGGACTAACTATAACACAGGGACGAATCTTCTGCATCTCTGCACCTATGGTAGGGTTCAAGTCAACCCAATAGACCTCAAACTGACTTACCATATACAGTCCTCCATTGTTTCATCCTCGAACACATCTGCAGCCATTAGCTTGTCTTCACCGTCGTTATGTGCTTGCTTGGCAGCAGCAGCCCATCCTTCACGTGGGGCGATACCAACCTCTTTCCTTTGGGCACTAACTATGTTTTTAACAAAAGCTATAACCTTTGTCATTGCAGCCTCGCTGTCCAGCAGCGGACTCATTTCACGGAATAGTTCCGCACGTAGTTGTATTGCATTCATAATCCTAACTATTTTATATGTTTCTGGCTGCAAAATTACGAAATAAAACTGAATAACCCAAACTTAAATAACTTAACTTTCGCAAGCTCTGCTTGCTTTGGAGATAGAAGGAGATAAAAGACGATAGTTTTGCTGCAGAATGACCGCAGACAGAGTAACGTCCTCTATCTTCTTCCGCTGAAAAGCGGCTATCTTCCTCTATCTTCCT
>JAFPEE010000249.1 GCA_017389705.1 Prevotella sp. | reverse complement strand
TGGCGTTGGTCATCAGGAAGTAGCCGCTGGCGTCCTTGATGTCGGCAATGGTGACGTTGGCCAGGTCGGCGAAGGTCGACGAGCTGGTGAGTACCACCGGCGAGCCGCCGTTGGCGAAGGCGACGCTGGTGGCTGGGAACGTAGTGGTGGTTATGGCACTCGAATTGTTGTTCACCACTACGAAGGGGAACAGTTTGTTGCCCGTGTTCAGGTTGGCATCGTGGATGGTGATGGTGACGGTGGCTGTCACCTGCTGTAAGGCAGAGAGACTGAGTGAGGGTGTCTCCACTTTGTAGGCACTGGCGAACGTTGCGTCCGACTCGCTGGTGCCTGCAAACATCAAGATACAAACGTTTCTCACTCTCCATTCCTCACCGTCTCCGTCATCAAACGTTGTTGCACGGGACATGGCCGCACTACCCAGAGGAATCTGTACGGTCAGGTAGGCTTCGCCCTCAGCGTTGAAACGCGAGAGTATATCTACCACCGGCACCTCTCCTAAGGTGTCGTGATCATTGCTGCATGCTGTTGTCAGAATTACTGACAGCAACAGGCTAAAGGCGTATATGTTCTTTGTGAACGTATTCAATTCCCTTTATGTTTTTTAAAATATGTCATTACCTTCACATTGTAAGAGGCTGTGCCAGAATAAACTGGCTACTGTGTCGATTTTTGTCCGTCGCAAAAGGAGTCCATTCTAACACAGCCTCGATACAATTATGAAAGTCATGTTGTCATTAGAGGGTTACGTCCTGAGTACGCTTAGCCCATGAAAGCACGTTAATTTGGACAGAGATATAACTCTTGACTTTGTCATCATCATCATCAGTCAGCGTAGGAATGTTGGGCAATCCTAAATTTGAAATCTTGGTGATGTTCAAGTGATACCAGTTGTTGCGGAGTACACCGTAGCGGCCGAGGTAACGAGAGACGGGAGCCGTTCCTTCGTCTGCGTATGATGTCTGTGAAAGATGCTCAGTACTTGTCCAATAGCACTGGTCATCGCCGAAGTGCTTGATGAGGATGGGATAGTATGCCAAACCGTCATCATAGAATCTGATACGCTTGGTGGGGTTCGTTGCGTGATTGAACATAGCGTTGATAATGCTAGCATACGTATTGCAATCCAAAGTGTGTGTTCCATCGCTAAGGGTCAGCGTGGTGCTTACGGTGACTTTGCTCGGATCGGTAATGATGTCCAAAGTGATGGAGGAGTTGGCAACTGTTGGAGTTGTTAACGACGCAGCAGTTGCAGCTGCTAGGATAGTGGGGTCGGCCATCAGGAACTCAATGACCTTGCCTTTGATACCATTCTCATCATAGAACGTCTTCGGATCGTCATTGATAGCATAGAAATCGCTACCGTTGTTAAAAACAACTTTCACGAGGGCACGGGTTGTGCTCTGCTCCTTCTGGTTTGCTACGTTAAAGGTGTTCTCATAGCAGTACTGGGGATTGGAAAGCGAGCCACTGACGTTGCTTACGGTGGCTGCATTGAAGGTTCCTGCGGTGAAACTGTTGTAGTTGGGGTCTATAGCCCAGTAGATGCGGTAGCCCTTACCACTGGCAACCTCATTGCTGCCTGCAAAGCGATAGACGTTGGCACCTGTCACGCTGGCGTGGTTAGAATAGTAGTTGTACCAAGTGTAGTTAGGGAAAGTCCCATCCAACTGGCGCTGGAAGTATGCACTCTTGTTGGTGTTGTCAAGCGTCCAACCGCTAACGGTATAGTTGATGGTTGTTGAACTGCTATTTGTAATGTCATCACCATTTGCATCTTGTAGCTTGTTTGCTGAACCGTTGGCGACGGTAACTTTGGAATACATACGCTCAACATACACCGAAGTAGCAGCATGGTTCTTTGCTTCTATTTCAGTTGCGAAAATTAAGTCTTTGTCGATTTTTGACAAAATAGAGTAAGTGCCGTCCGTCGGAGCAGCTGAGCCACCAGCGTACTTTGCCAATGGGGCATTTGTCATGGGAATGAAGTGATCCGTTCCGTCAACAGTCTCTGTCAAGTTTGTGGTAGACAGCGTAGCAGAGGTACCGAACATATCATTAAAAGTACTTGTGCCTTTTGTTGCATTAGACAGTATCGTAGCCAATGAAGCGGGCTTGTTCAAGACGACATAGGCATAGAAATTGTTGGTGCTGCTGGTACGGTTATTTACTTTCTGAACTATCTGAGCTGTGGTCGTGATTTGGTCGGTTGTCGTTCCGCTCAGGGCCCATGAGAGATTTAAATCATAATTACCAGAATAGACAGCTGTGTTTTCTGCCGTTCCTTCAAAAAGTACAAGCGTAGCGTCTTTTACCTTATATTCAATAGCCAAACCATCATCAAAGTTGTCATTGGCACGTGTAGTTGCTGAGGTTGTTGGCAATTGTAGTGATAGGCTGATATAGCTTTCACCATTTGGTACTTGGCCGTTGTCACTGGCCACCTCATCCTTGTCACTTGAGCACGCAGTGAATCCTAATCCAACTGCGAAGAGTGCTCCTAAGAAAAATAGTTTCTTCATAATTGTAAAGTTTTAAAGGGTTATAAAATGAATTGTATATGTTCTTGTCTTGTTCTATTCTATCGACTGGCGATATAGCTCCAGCTCGCGGAGGTTATGGGCGGCCTGCGGCAGGGAGAGCTGACGCAGCAGGCGCTCAGCATCGTCGAGTCGGTTCTCGTGGATGGCCAGGACGGCGCGGGCGTTCTGGGCCTCGGCCGAGGTGCCGGCCTTCGAGAGATAGCGCTTGGCATCGTCGAGGTTGTTCTTGCCGAGGGCGATGACGGCGGCATTGAGGTTGGCCGTGGCGTCGTTGGGATACATGCGGACGGCGGTCTCGAATACGTCGTTATAGTCTTGAGAGCCGGGCTCGTAGGTGTTGGCCACGAGGAACATCTCGTTGAGGCTCAGGTGCTGAGGCTTCTCACGGATGATGCGGGCGGCCTCCTCGACGGTGAAGGGCCGCACGGTGTAGCTGACCTCATAGTCGCTGTGGCGCAGGGCGGGGAAGATGCTGTCGAGCATCCAGCGCCACTCGCGCGGGTACATCTTTTTTAATTGACGCTCCTTGGCGTCGGGATCGTCATCGGAAGCGACAATGGCTCTGACATCATCCGTTATCCATTTTCCATTATCCATCAGCGCGGCGCTCAGCCCCTCCCAGTCCTCGGGTGTCGACTGGATGGTGAAGAGGTTCTTCGGCAGACTGATGAGGCCCTGCACATAGGCCGCAAAGGCTTCGGCACGGGCCTGGGCCAGATAGGCGTTGTGCTGGTAAGGGCTCTCGGGCGAGGCGTAGCCGTGAATCGAGATGTGGGTAATCGTGGTGAAGGTGTCGCGACGCACCACATCGATGGTCTGCAGCACCTTGGCCAGCTCGGCGGCATTGCCACGATAGGTGGGGCGGATGTCGGTCTTGTTGACCACGAAGTCGAGGAAGGCACGACCGCTAAGCTGGCGTGTCTTCTCTTGTTCGGCCTGTGGCGTCACGTAAGCCAGCTGGTAATGGGGCTGGTAGATTTCCTTGACAACGGGTGGGGGCGGCAGCTCCACAGGCTTCTTCTTGCCGATGAGATAGGCAATGTTCAGGGCCAGTTTCGTCGGGCCGACATAGTTCTTATGGCGGCTGTCTAAAAGTAGGCCGCACTCCTCGTTCTCATATTTGTCGTAGGCTAAGTGGACATAGCCCAAGCCGATGGCGGCCTCCAGATTCCAGTGCTCTGCCAAGCGCCAGGCGTAGCCGTAGGTCAGTCCGCCGCCGACGTACCATCCTTCGTAGTGATAGTCGCGGATGCTGGCCGTGGGGCCTATGCCGGCAATGTTGAACTCGCCGCCCAAGGCATGGATGCCAAAGAAATGACCCAGGAAAGGCTCTTTCAGCCAGCGGCGGTATTCGGGCATCAGCGACCAGTGGCGCAGGCGTTTCGTATCGCTCAGTCGCCACGGGTTGAGTCCGTAGAACAGCTGTACCGTCGACAGGCTGTCAATCTTCTGTTCGATGCCGATATTGGGTGTCAGCGTGGCATCGTAGAGCAGGTTGTTCTTCAGACTGGTGGTCTGAGAAAATGCTGGTATTGACATGACCGCTAAGATGGCGTCTAATAGATGATATCTTGTCATAAAGAATTAAGAGTTTTCGAGAGTAAAAGTACTCATAATATTTGAGATACGGCCCACCGGCTTTATTCTTTTAGGGATAATTAACTAAAAAGAGCCATCAACTGTCGGCTCTTTTCGGATATGGGTTAATTTCCGTTGCGATTAGAATTACAACTTTGCCAATTCAATGACCTTGTCGACAGCAGCCGACAATCCATCGGCATTTTTGCCGCCAGCCTGAGCGAAGTGGGGCTGACCGCCGCCGCCACCCTGGATGAGCTTGGCAGCCTCGCGTACCATCTGACCTGCATTCAGCTGGTGGTCGCTGACCATGTCGTCGCTCATCATGATGGAGAGCTGAGGCTTCTTGTCGGCGTGGGTGCCGAGGACGCAGAGCAGCGAGCCCTCGACGGCAGCACGCACCTTGAAGGCAAGGTCCTTGGCGTTGTTGAAGAATGCCTTGACAGCCTTCAGCGTGTCCTCTAACTGATAGAGCAGCTCTTCGCACTCGCGGCCTGTCTTAGCCTCGATACGGCGGATGCCGGCAGCAACGGAGCTCTCGGAGATAATCTTGAAGAAGCCAATCTTACCCGTAGCCTTGGCGTGGATACCACCGCAGAACTCGCACGAGGGACCGAAGCGGACGACGCGCACTTTGTCACCATATTTCTCACCGAAGAGGGCGATAGCACCCAGCTTCTTGGCCTCGTCGAAGGGCATGTCGCGGTGCTCGTCGAGGGCGATGTTCTGGCGAATCATGTCGTTGACCATGCGCTCCACCTCGCGCAGCTGCTCGTCGCTGACCTTCTCGAAGTGTGAGAAGTCGAAGCGCAGGGTGTCGGGGCTCACGAACGAGCCCTTCTGCTCCACATGGTCGCCGAGTACCTGCTTCAGAGCGTAGTCGAGCAGGTGGGTGGCGGTGTGGTTGGCTGCCGAGGCATCGCGCTTGTTGGTGTCGACGCAGGCCATGAACTGGGCCGTCGGATCCTTCGGCAGTTGCTTCACAATGTGGACGGTCTGGTTATTTTCGCGCTTCGAGTCGATGATCTCGATGGTCTCATTCTCGCTGACCAGTACGCCGCAGTCGCCTACCTGGCCACCCATCTCGCCGTAGAACGGGGTGTAGTCGAGCACGAGCTCGTAGAACTCGTTCTTCTTCTGTGTCACCTTACGATAGCGCAGGATGTGGCAGGTGTATTCGGTGAAGTCGTAGCCCACGAACTGCTGGACCTCCCCCGACCCCTCCGAAGGAGGGGAGGGCCTGCCGGAGTTTTCTCCCTCCCCTTCGAGGAGGGCTGGGGAGAGGTTTACCCAGTCACTGTTCTCTACAGCGGCAGCGTTGCGGGCGCGCTCTTTCTGTTTCTGCATCTCCACGTTGAACTGCTCCTCGTCGACAGTAAAACCGTTCTCGCGGCAGATGAGCTCCGTCAGGTCGAGGGGGAAGCCGTAGGTGTCGAACAAGCGGAAGGCCTGTACACCGTCCAGCTCGGTCTTACCCTCAGCCTTCAGCTGCTCCATCGCTTTGTCG
>JAFPEE010000025.1 GCA_017389705.1 Prevotella sp. | reverse complement strand
TCTCTTAACATAAGCCCGTCATACAGATCTCACGGATGGCACAGATTATTTTGATGGAGTTGAAAACTCCTTTAGCTACACAGAAAATCTGTGTAATCCGTGAAATCTGTGTGAACTTTTATAACTCTAACCACTAAACTTAAAAGCAATGAAAAAAGAAACTTGGAAACAGATCATTCAGATTTTGATTACCATCCTGACGGCTATTAGTTCCTCATTCCTCGTCCAGAGCTGCATGGTGTAAATCCTTATGTCTCGCAGATAGCGCAGATAGCGCAGATATTTAAAAGACCACCATAGTCGGCTTGCAGAGAATAGAAAATCTGTGAAATCTGTGTAATCTGTGTGACTTAATAAACAACACTGAAATCCGTGTGACTTAATTTTAAACCGCTAACCCTTAAACTATTAACAAAGAATTATGCGAAGTATCAACCTGATTATTATTCACTGTTCGGCGACGAGGTGCGACCGGGACTTTACGGTCGAAGACCTCGAGGCCTGCCACGAAGCCCGTGGCTTCAAGGGCATCGGCTACCACTACTACATCACCCGTGACGGTCAGCTGCATTTCTGTCGTCCGGAGCGACTGCCCGGCGCTCATGCCCGTAAGTACAACCAGCACTCCATCGGAGTCTGCTATGAGGGAGGCCTGAACGAGAAAGGCCGTCCTGCCGACACCCGTACTCCTGCCCAGAAGGCCACCCTGGCCTCGCTGCTCTACTCTCTGAAGATTGACTACCCTGATGCTGCGATCATCGGTCACCGTGACCTGCCCTGGGTTCGCAAGAGCTGTCCCTGCTTCGATGCCAAGGCCGAGTACGCTGAGCTCAATGCGCTAACGTCTCACACAGATGACACGAATCTCACCAACCGCTAACCGCTAATCTCTCACCCAATCCTCAGCACGTTGTAAGACGTGCTGAGGCTTTTTCTATCACTTCAGCCACTTGGACGGTAAGGATATCTTTGTCGTATACTTCTACAGAAAGCCTGCGCGCATTCTTACCCCAGCGTTCCAATGTTTTCTTATCGTCCTTATAGCGTAACAATTGATCCGCTAAGTCGGAAGGCTTCTCCGGATCTGCGAAGAAGCCACAATCGTTCTTTTCCACCATTTCCTTCGTCCATCCGGCAGAGTTCACGATGATAGGTTTCTCTGCCGACAACGAGTCAAACAGCTTGTTAGGAGAGTTCGTCTGTAAGACTGGCAGGTTCAAAAAAGTAGTGATGCTTGCATCACATAGGTTCACCACTTCCGACACCACGGTCATAGGCTGACGGCCAATGAAGGACACATTCTTCAAACCGTACTGCTCAGCTTGCTTCTTGATGACAGGCTCCGTAGCCCCGCTGCCCATAAAGATGAACCTTACGGTATCATCACCTCGGTCTTTCAAGCATTTAGCAGCTTCAATCATATAGCTGAGTCCATTAGCCGGTCCCATCGACCCGAAATGAATGACGTTGAACTTTGTAATATCAATGCCAAACTGTCTGGCGATTTCTTCATTCTTTTCCCGGGCCCAGAACTCGTCCGGCTTCGACATATTGGGAATCATTGACACCTTTTCTGCTGGGGTTCCTGCTTTTACGACTCCCTCTTTCATGCCTGGCGACAAAGCTACAATATGCTCTGCCCTTTGATAGATTCGTCGTTCCAGCCACCGTAGCATGCTGATCAGAACCGGATTGCGCACAGCCCCTATCTGGATGGGGAACTCCGGCCACAAGTCACGTACCTCAAAGACATACCGCCACCCACGCATCCTTCGTAAAAAGAGGGCAATAGCCCCCACGGTCAATGGGGTTGAAGTGGCATATACCATATCGACCCCTTTCTCTTTCATGGCAGCCTGTGTCGCTAACCTGACAAAGTTCAGGAACGAGAGCACCTTCCTCCAGGGCGACATGTAGTTGCTGTATCTGTTCTTCACATAGACAACATGGATGCCGTCTACCATCTCACTCCTTGCATTCTTCTGCCCTCTCGCCGCAGTTATCATCGTCACCTGATGCCCCCGCCTGATCAGTTGCTCAGCAACCCAGTAAGAACGTGTACACCCTGAACCTTGAGGAATATTAAAGTATTGATGGATATATAGAATCTTCATTTGCTAATACCTAACGACATAATTATCAAAAAAATAGATACGCCTATCTGTCTGAGGGACTACATTGCTCTTCATCCATGGTGATTTATAGGTTCTTCCCTACTTGTGCCTCATAACGGACAGGACAATACACGGCCTGCCCAATGCCAAGTTCATCCAATGTCCGGCATAAGTTGGCATGCACCTTACTTCTGCAAAAACCGTTTGATATATGCAGCACCTGCATCTTACAGTCTACCATCAACTATATCACGTGGCAAAACGCCCTTGACATCATAGATGATGCCATGTTCCTCCTGTAGCACACGAAGGTCCATCTTTAGGAATGCCTCATGCGCCACAGCCAGTATAATCACATCGTATTCGCAAATCTTCAGCTGGCGGCTCTCACTGACAATGGGAATCTGATACTCCTTCATGACCGCATCAGCATTGGCCCATGGATCAAAGACTGTGATGTTTGATGTATATTCACGGAGTGTCTGATAGATGTCCACCACCTTGGTATTACGGATATCAGGACAGTTTTCCTTAAAGGTAATACCCAAAATTAATATCTTGGCATCCTTCACCATCACACCTTTTTTGTTCATCAGCCTGATGACCTGATTGGCCACATAGTCGCCCATGCCGTCATTCAGTCGGCGGGCATTGGTCATTACTCGTGGCAACACGCCATACACCTGGGCTTTTTGGATGAGATAGTAGGGATCGACGCTGATACAATGACCACCCACCAGTCCAGGACTCAGCTTGATGAAGTTCCATTTACTGGAGGCAGCCTCGATGACATCGTGCGTGTCAATACCCATGGCATTGAAAATCTTAGCCAACTCATTCATGAAAGCGATGTTCACGTCACGCTGTGAGTTTTCGATAATTTTCGAGGCCTCTGCCACCCTGATGCTCGGTGCCTTGTGCGTACCATTCACCAATACCGAGTTATACACACCGTCAACAAGGTCGGCCACTTCAGGAGTAGAACCTGAAGTCACCTTCTTGATTTTTTCTACCGTATGTTGCTTATCGCCCGGATTGATACGTTCCGGCGAGTAGCCGGCAAAGAAGTCCACGTTATATTTTAATCCACTGACACGTTCCACGACAGGAAGACATTCTTCTTCTGTCACTCCAGGATATACCGTACTCTCATAGACGACAACATCTCCCTTAGAGATGACCTTACCTACCGTTTCGCTGGCACCTATTAGAGGTTTCAAGTCTGGCCGGTTATTCTCATCTACAGGAGTTGGCACTGCCACCACATAAAAATTACAGTCTTTGATGTCTTCTAACGACGTTGTGCATTTGAAGCCATGCTTCTCTATGGCATCTTGCAACAGTTCATCACTCACCTCCAACGTCACGTCATGCCCCTGCATCAATGCATCCACACGACCTTGATTCATGTCGAATCCAACAGTTGGATATCTGGTCGAAAACAACCGCGCCAAAGGCAAGCCTACATAGCCAAGACCGATAACGCAAATTTTAATGTCATTCATTTCCTAATAATAATGCTTTATCTAAATACTCAATAGAAGATGTCTTCAATTGTTCTATTTTCTTGTTTACACAATCCCAGTCAATTGGGGCATTAATATCTGCCTCCGTCATTGTAGGGCTTAATGCACGGCCTTCTAAACCCAATTCCCGTAATAAATTCATGAGCCGCTCATCTTTCCCTTTATTACCCGCCATGATAGCCACAAAAGGCCGGTTGAAAATAATAGCCATCGCCAGACAATGAAAAGAGGCTGAAACCACCAGTTCTGAATGAGCCACCACCGAGACAAACTCATGGGGCGACATACAATACTTCACCCTAGACTTTGGATTGAAGAAATCAAATGGCCGTGTGTACCTGGACAGGATATAATGCTTTCTACCTTCCAGCCGATAACCAGTCTTAAAGAAATCTGCTATCTGGCTGTTGCGGTTGGTGTAGCTGAAAATAAACCTCTCTTTATAACGCCTCTTTGAAACAAGCTGCATCCACTGCTCTTTGGTCAAGAGCATGACCGGGTCTAATACCAACTGAGCGTTTCTTCCCGTCAATTCCCTGATGATATCACATCCTATACGCTCACGGACAGCCAGGGCATGGAACGATGACAGATGCTTCTTATAAGCCTCGCGATGCTTTTCATCAATCTTGGCCATACCAAAACTCGAAGAAAAAGAAATACGCTTGTTGTCCTCTTCCACAAAATCGAGAAGATAGGCCATATCATTTCCATTATGGTGCGGGTTCCACACCTGATCACTGCCAACAATGAAAAAATCATAAACAGGATTCAACTCTCTCGCTTCTGCCGACGAATGATACACTTTTGCTGTCGCTCTGACATATTTTGCATAAAACTTATTGAATCGATATTTGCGTAACATGAGGAAAGGGCTTCCAAGCAGGTATGTCATTGCTGATTTTACACGCCCATGTTTTATAGAGTTCACGATATGCCAAGTCATATTATAGCCACGCGCCCTTGCCTTATTCACATAGTTGATGTATTCACAATCATAACCCTTATCAGTAAGAAACTTCTCAAAGGCATATGCTTGCAAGGCCGCACCATAGTTGGCAGTATTATGGAATGTCAGCAAACCTAATTTCATTGTAACGTCATATAAATGCTCAAGTACTTCTTACCGATATTGCTCCATGCAAAATCCGTTTCAAGCTCCAGCGTCTCAACATGGTGGGCTATAGTATCATAGTTCTTGATCAACGATTCTATCTTGTTGGCTATATCCTCCATATTTCCAGCCTTTGCCGGATAGCCCACAAAGCCATCTGGGTAAAAACCGTCAAACCCCTCTCCTTTCCCGTAGATGATCGGTAAGTGCTGGCTCAGCGCCTCCACGTAAACCAGACCGAAAGTCTCTGGCTTTGACACCATGATAAAAGCATTGGCCTGTCGCATTTCTGCAATGATTCCCTCTGGTTTTTTGAACGGCTGTAACGTTACCCAATCCTTACCACGGGCGAATTCTTCCACCTGTTTTATATACTCCTTGTCAAAAGGCCGGTTGGGCAGTCCCTTGCCTATGGCATTCAGCGTTATCTCGTATCCTTTACCTCTCAACAGTTCTATCGCCTGGAGGGTTTCCAAAAGACCTTTCCCCCTGTAAAAAGCAGCCACAAAGATCAGATTCAGGACTCCTTCATAGGTCTTGTGCCCAGAACTTTTATTGACAAGAAATACAGGATCCACACCATTAGGGATGACGTGTACCTTTGGCTCAATCTTCGCTTTTGCCGGTTCGGATAAAATATTTCCTAAAAAATTATTTTTATACTGAGGAGAAATGAAGATGATTCTGCTCGCCTTTTTCAGTATCTTTCCAAAGAAGCCCTTACGCCAAACGAACACCTTATAGTAACCATTAACGTCCGTGTTCCTGACTGCCGTGACATAGGGTATTCCCGTTTTTTGATGTAGCTTATAGGCCACTGCGCCATCAAGACACTGGGTACTTGCATGGATGGCATCTATATCGTGTAAATCAACTTTTTTCTTTAAATCCCTTACAATGGCATTAATTTTAGCCATATAAAAAATCCTATGCCAAGATTTCAAGACCGTTGAGTAGATGATCTTTGACCCTTCTGTCTTAAAAACTATCATTTGGTTACCGACACGATTCCGATTCTTATAGTTCAGAGGAACAAAAATCGTTTGTCGGACCCCTAACATGTCAAGCTGGGTGTATAGGTTCTTATAAACCTTCGTACCACCATAGCTGTTTGATATGTGTAGTATATGCATCTTATGAGATGTATCTTATTTCAACCCTGCAGCGACTAAAAAACAGTTTATGCAACCTCTTGCTCTTCTTGATCAGTGCCATGACGTTGCCAGCTGTCGCCTCCCCCATGTTAGAAATCCAGTTGGGGGTCTTTTTCGAATACATAGCGTCACCTACTCGCATCCCCATCTGCAGCCGATACACCACACGATTACCTTCGCAGAACACTGACCCGCAACTAGGTCTGTCTGCTGAGAGGTGTTTTCTTGAGTATTCCATCCGCTGCTGTATCCGTCGTTCCGTTTCTTCATGGTCCTGTTGAGGGAACCTGAAAGTGGCAGCCAAGATAATGGCCTCTTTCTCCTGAAAGGGTGAATAGCGATATGAAAAATCCCCTACAGCCTTATGATATATCCGGATGTCGTCATCTTTCGGACTGTAGTACTCCACCTCTTCCAAATAGTCTGATATGTTCAAACCTGCTCTTTTACCGCGGCCTGCATTCATATAGACGGCACCACCAACACTTGTAGGGACAGAAAAGAGGTACTCTATCCCCCCCATGTTGTGTTTCTGCAGTTCACGTATCAGCGACTGTATACGCACTGAGCAGCCCACCTTCACGCGTCCATCGTCCTGAAAGGCTATCTCCTTATCTAGTGCCATCAGATGAACCAGTGGCGTCTTCACACGCTCTGCGAAGATGATATTGCTCCCACCTGAGAACACCTGATAAGACTGGCCTTTCTGCTTAAAGTCTTTGATAAGTTCTTTCAGCTCCTGCCGGTTCTCAGGAAAATAAACCACATCTGCTACCGAGCGCAGACGCATGGTATTGTACAAATGTAAGTCGCAGTCTTTTTGAATTTTCATCAGCGATTTCTCTCACCTCTTACCTTTTGGGCTGAAGCTAGCAGAGCTTGCGAAAGTTGAATAACTCATTATAAGATATTAATTTCATATTGTTAGAAATTGCAGCCTTTTCCTCTACCAACTTCATTTCTTCACTATATTTTTTTGCGGGATGGCCAGGATGGCACATCAGTTCGATGGTTTTTCCATCTTTAAGTGTACATCCACTATTCACAAATTCTCTATAGCTCATAAAGGTATCTGTCGTTGTAAAATCTTCATTATAAAAATGATTGAGCCT
>JAFPEE010000248.1 GCA_017389705.1 Prevotella sp. | reverse complement strand
CGCCGTCATCATATCCTGCCGGTGTATAGACCGTCATGCGGCGCGTCGTCTTCAGCGTCGGCGACGGATACCACACCTTGCTGACATTGCCGTGACGCACCTTGTTGACGCCATACAGCCATCCCTTGTCGCCCTCAGCCTTCGTGACGATGAAGATATTGGTGTAGGAGGCAATGTCGCGGCAGCGATAGACATTCGAGGGGTCCAGCAGGTCCATGCCGTCCACCTTGAAGCGGTAGGAATACATCTCAGGTTCCAATGCAGGTGTCGTGCAACTCCAGATGCCGTCCTTTCCCTCTTTCATGGCTATGGTGCCAAAGTCGCCCTCCACACTGGCTGTGACAGCCTTGGGAGCATGGAGCTGGAAGGTCACAGAGCCGTCGTCGTTCACCTGGGGTGATGTCAGGTTGTTGATGTCAAAAATAGCCTGTTGTGCCCACGAGCTCAATGTCATCAGGACCAGCAGGAGGCAGACGGTCAGTTTCTCCTTTGCCTGTCGGGCAAACTCAAACAGGGCAGTGGGCAGATGACAGTAGCCGTCGGGATTCTTGTCCAGATAGTCTTGATGGTACTCTTCTGCAGTATAGAAGTTCTTCAGTGGCAGGCGCTCCACGGCGATAGGTTCCGGGAGCAGGGCCTGCTGCTCAGCAAACACCTTGTTGATAATGGGCAGCTGGTCTTCCGTGACGTAGTAGACTCCCGTGCGATAGCGGGTGCCCTCGTCGTGCCCTTGCTTGTTGAGGCTCGTGGGGTCAATGGCTTTGAAGAACATGTTCAGCAGGAACTCAAGGCTCACCACTTGCTCATCATATACGATGTGTACTGTTTCAGCATAGCCCGTCTGGTCAGTATACACCTCCTTGTACGTCGGGTTCTCCGTGTTGCCGTTGGCGAATCCAACCTCCGTGTTCGTCACTCCCTCAATCTGTTTGAAGTAATGCTCTGTCCCCCAGAAGCATCCTCCTGCCAAATAGATTTCTTTCATAGCCTGTTAGTTTTAATTGTTAATGCTGCAAAAGTACTACAATTTTTCGACTTTTCCTTTTTCTTTCACAATTATTTCGTATCTTTGCGACAGCAATGTACATATATTAATTAGAAGCGGAAGTTATGGCACTGAAAGTATTATGTGATCACATTCTGAAAGAAGGACGGTGTATGGAGGGCGGCATCCTGAAGGTTGACCTCTTTTTGAACCATCAGATGGATCCCTATTTGATGAAGCAGACAGCCATCGAGTTCATCCGTCGCTTTGCCGATCTGAAGATTAACAAGATTCTGACCATTGAGGCCTCAGGCATCGCCCCTGCTGTCATGTTAGGCTATATGATGGAACTGCCCGTGGTCTTTGCAAAGAAGAAGATTCCCGTGACAATGGATGACTATTATCAGACAGAGGTGCGCTCGTTCACTAAGCAACGCTCCTACAATGTAGCCATCTACAAGGAGTACCTGACAGCTGATGACCACGTACTGTTCATTGACGACTTTCTGGCCTTTGGTAATGCATCCATAGGCATCCTTGACCTCTGCCGTCAGGCAGGTGCCACTATAGAGGGTATGGGCTTCCTGATAGAGAAGGAGTTTCAGGGTGGTCGCCATCTGTTGCAGTTGGAGGGCATTTCGCGTATCGAGTCGCTGGCTATCATCGAGTCGCTGACCGATAGTCAGATTAAGATTAAAAACGACTAAGCCATTTCATTATTTCTTAACCCTTATTTATTGTCCGTACCCCTGCGGATTTGTTTTTTCATCCCTATGCATTTTATGTTTCCAACTTGGAAACACCTGTACCCAAGTTAGAGACACATGTCTCCAAGTTGGAAACATAAGTACCCAACTTGGAGATACAACTTTCCTAACTATCCATTTTCTTTTTCAACAGCCTTGTGTAGATTTTTTAGTAGACTTGGAAAACAATAAATAAAGGCAAGCCATATACTTCATGTGAAGCGTATGGCTGTTTTTTATTTTGTTGGGAGCTTGCTTAGTGCTAGGGTAGAGGCTCGCATCAGGCATAGTGATGCCTCGCTCTAGGCTGCTCCTAGGCTCCTTCTAGCCATACTCCCGAGTAAGCCTAGGAGCAGGCTAGGAGGAGCCTAGGAGCAGGCTAGAGTATAGTTAAAGGTAAACTTGGGGACACTGTGTTGGAGATGCTCCGTCATGCTACCAAACAAAAAATGATTCTTATTTTTTGTATTTTTCGTAACTTAATTGTATCTTTGCACGATGAAACCTATAACATCTTTGTGAATATGACACCAACGGAATTGCGTAACGAGAGACTTGCGGAGCGGATGATCAAACAGTTGAAGCGCCGTAATATGGAAGCCTTCTACTGTGCGACAGCAGCAGAGGCGGTTAAGAAAGTGTCAGAACTGATAGCTGACGGCAGTAGTGTGACTTGGGGCGGATCGATGACTATCCGTGACATCGGAATCCCTCAGGCTCTGAAGGGCAGAGGAACGCTGGAGGTGCTGGATCGCGACGAGGTGGAAAGTCGTGAGGAGGTGGTACATATCTACGAAAGGGCATTCACCGCTGATGTCTATCTGTCGAGTGCGAATGCCATTTCTGAGGATGGTGTGATTGTGAACATCGACGGCAACGGCAATCGTGTGGCTGCAATTACTTGGGGACCGAAAAAGGTCATCTTCGTGATTGGCTTGAACAAAGTGGCGCAGACGGTAGAGGCTGCTCTCTCAAGGGCAAGGGGCACGGCATCGCCTGTTAATGCGGCGCGGTTTGACATCAAGACACCATGCCAAACGGACGGGGTATGCCACAATTGCAACTCGCCTGAGTCCATCTGCAACTACGTCCACTTCCTTCGTAACTCACCCAGAAACCGTCATACGGTGGTGCTTGTAGGGGAGGACCTTGGATATTAAGTGTGGTCGGTGCGAATCAATAGTACTAATTATGCCAGAGTGTACACCAATGATTAGGAAAGCAAACAAGGAGGACATACAGCGTATTATCGAGTTGTTGCATCAGGTG
>JAFPEE010000247.1 GCA_017389705.1 Prevotella sp. | reverse complement strand
TGACAAAGGAAGAGTTGGAGCAGGTAAACGGCGGTAAGGTTACTATCCAAGATATATTGAAATCTACCACTGCTATATTGATGTTTCCGTGAACTCACAGAGGACAGGTCCCGCAAGTTCATCAAGAGAATAAGAAGCCGTTAGGTCTTTGTAGTAAGAATACCTTATGCCAGCACGATATCAGCAGGCACCCCCAGCACCTTGTGTAGGCTGCGGGCAATGTCGAAACTCAATGCTCTGCGACCATGCAGCAGGTCGCTGAAAGTGGTGGCACTGATGCCTATCATGCGGGCAGCATCCTTCTGCTTAAGCCCCTGTTCCGTTCTTGTACCACCGTAGTATCTCGTATGCTCTAAGTATCTGGGATTCAACGACGGTTAATAATTCAAAGTCAGCAGGGTTTTAGCCCAACATCCACCCCAGCTTAACCCCTTTATACCGAAGGGATTACAGACGATTTGGGGGGAGTGTTGTAGTATTTTAGCGAGATTACCTTTCGTTGGCAACTTAAAGTAATCTCATTGCCAACGACACTACGGCTCGTTAGAAGCGTGGACACGCCACCTTTCTCATGCTGTAACATTTCTCCAAAAAGTTCTCTTTGTTATCTATTAGCGATAGAAAAGTAAGGGCCTGTGTGGGACTGCCACGGAAAAAGCCAAGTGCGCCAGTTCCCTTCTCCTTCATTTTCCTCACGATTCTTTTGGAATATCCAAAAATAATACTTACCTTTGCAACCAAAAAAGGAAGAATCGTCAGTACATTCTTATCTATCAACTAACATTCAGACTATGTCAGAGCTTTTTAATACAGAGGCATTACAGGCACTTGACGACAAGAACGAACTCAAGGAGATGCCACGGGTAGCATCTCCGGGCTTGTGGCTGCTACTCACATCACTACTGATGATTTGTGTCGTGGCACTCATCTGGTGCATCTTTGGCAAACTCAACTATACGGTCAATGCCAATGCCGTTGTGTTCCCGTTTGCAGAGGCCAGACCCATTTCCGTTCCTTTCGAGGGAACAGTCCATCGTGTCATTGCCACCAACGGTCAGAAGGTGGCTGCCGGGGCCCCGATCGTCAACGTCCGTTCGCAGTTGGCCACCACCACGCTGACATCGCCCGAAAACGGTGTCGTGCTGACATCAAAGCCTGCCGAGAGCAAGTTCGTGGCGCGCGAGCCGGTCGTCTGGATCCTGCCTCAGCAGCTCCAGTTCCACGATCGTGAGGTCTTGGCCTACGTGCCGTTCGCCCATCTCCGTAAGGTCAAGGCCGGTGCCAAGGTACAGGTGACGCCTTCCGACCTGGAGCGCGAGAAATGGGGCTATGCTGTCGGTACGGTGACGGGCATCGAGCAATATCCTACAGACCGTCAGGCTGTCGCCCAGCGTCTGAAGCTGGCTGAGCTGGCTGCCATCATCCCCGCCGACCAGCCCGTGTATGAAGTACGCATCGTGCTCGACCGTGGCGACGACGGACTGGTATGGAGCCGGAAGAAGAGTCAGAGCATGGCTGTCACCACGGGGATGCCCTGCAACGTGCAGATCATCTGGAGTCAGAAGTACGTATGGGAAGTCCTGGCAGGTCGAGTGGAGAACATCATGGAATCGTTGCAAGGTAAGTAGCGCGTATGAAGAAGGTGCCGATGGTGATGCAGATGGAAGCCGTGGAGTGTGGCGCAGCCTCGCTCTCGATGATACTTGCGTACTTTGGCAAGTGGCTTCCCCTGGAGCAGGTGCGCGAGGCTTGTTGCGTGAGCCGCGACGGCAGTTCGATGAATAACATCCTGATTGCAGCCGAGAGCTATGGCCTGAAGCCCAGTGCCTACAAGGTCAGCGCAGAGGGGCTGGCAGGTATGGAGCCCGCCATCATCCACTGGAACTTTGAGCATTTCGTAGTCTTCAAGGGCATGAAGAAGGGTAAGGCCTGTCTCAACGATCCCGGCATCGGCCCGGTGGAAGTGCCCATGGATGAGTTCCGCCGCTCGTTTACGGGGGTTGCCATGACCTTTGAACTGACAGACCGTTTCGAGCCTTCCGGCCACCCAACCAGCATTTTCTCCTATATCAGACGTAATATGAGCGGCGCCTACGAAGCGTTCTGGATGACGTTTATCTTTGCCCTGCTGCTGGCATTCGTGACACTGGCGTTGCCGTTGTTCACAAGGGTTTTCTTCGATGAGATCCTTTCCGGGCGCAATGCGCAGTGGGCCAAGGTGTTCTTCTGCCTGATGGCTGTGCTGGCAGTGTTCCATTTCGTGGTGGTGCTCTGGCAGCAGCGCTACGCCAAGCGCATTGCCGGGCAGTTGGCACTGCGCAGCAATACCAATTTCATGCGCCACCTGATGCGGCTGCCGATGAGTTTCTTCGCCATGCGCTATGTCGGCGACCTGCAGCAGCGCCAGCAGCTCAACGAGACGATTACCCATTCGCTTGTCGAAGTGCTTGCCCCGCAGATCATCAACGTGATGCTTCTGGTGCTGTATCTCGTGCTCATGCTGTCATACAATTACACCCTGACGCTGATCGGAGTCCTTGCTGCGGTGGTAAACATGGGCGTTGTACGCTACTATTCCCATCGCCGCCTGAACATGGTCAGGAGCACACAGCAGAGTGAAGGCAAATATTATTCCGCCACGGTCAGCTGCCTGGAGAACATCGAGAGCATCAAGGCTGCCGGAGCCGAAGAAGGGTTCTTCCAATACTGGTGTGGCCTGTGGGCGCGCAAGTTCAACAAGGAGCGCGAGATGCATATTCAGCAGAGCCAGATGAACCTGCTGCCCTCGCTGACGCAGAACCTGCTGTCGATGGCTGTATTGCTGGTGGGTGCCTGGTATATATTGCAGGGCGATCTCTCCGTAGGTATGCTCATGGCCTTTCAGGGATTCATGGCCGCCTTTATGGCGCCCGTCGACCAAATAGTCCACGCCGGGCTGCAACTGGTGGAGATGCGCTCTCAGATGGAACGTGTGGAGGATGTGATGAAATATCCGGAAGACCGTCAGGCCGAGGGTAGGGTGTCGGAAGAAGGCAAGCTGTTGGGCGAATTGGAGTTGCGCGATGTCACTTTCGGATACAACCCCATGAATCCTCCGCTCATCGAGCATTTCAATCTGCATCTCAAGTCTGGCGAGTCGGTGGCCTTCGTGGGCAGCAGCGGTTGTGGCAAATCGACGCTGGCCAAGTTGATCTCAGGTCTTTACAAGCCCTGGAGCGGCGAGATACTGTTCGACGGGCGACCTGCTGAGAGCATCTCCCGCGATGAACTCACCGCCTCTGTGGCCGTTGTCAGCCAGGACATCACACTCTTCGACGACACGCTGGAACAGAATATCCGTATGTGGGACCAGAGCATTGAGGATTTTACGATTCGCTTCGCATGCGACGATGCACAGTTGCACAGCGACATCGTGAAGCGCCCTCAGGGCTATGCCACCAAGGTGGTCCGAGGGGGTCAGAACTTCAGCGGCGGCCAGTGCCAGCGCATCGAGATCGCCACGGCTCTGGCCCGCGAGCCGATG
>JAFPEE010000246.1 GCA_017389705.1 Prevotella sp. | reverse complement strand
GGGATGGCAGTCTGCACTGCTACCCGCAGCGATACGATTCCTCTGGTGTTATATGCCTATTATCTGTTTTTAATCATCGGTATTATTATTTATATGGTACGCGAGACACGACAGTACGGACGCTGGCTGCGCGACAATTATGCCGACCTAGAGCACAAAGAAGTGTGGCAGAGTCTCGTTGTACTGGCCATTATTCTGTTAGCGTTCTGTTTTTATGCGTTTGAGCTTCATAGCCCGTTCTACAAATATGCTACGCAGGTGAACGAAACTGTACTGACCTGTTTTCTCGTGTGGAGGGTAGAAACCATTAGCAACCTCAGCTCCATCCAGCCTCTTTTCTTAGATACGGACGAGGAATCTGACGCTGAAGGAATGACGGATGCCGAGCTTTCGCCAATTGCTCAAGACAAAATAGGGTTATTATTACAGCGACATTGTATTGACACACAGCTCTACCTGCAGAACGACTTGAATATTTTACAACTTGCTAAAGCGATTGGTACAAACCGTTTCTATCTCAGCCAATATTTCTCCCGGCAGGGAACTACTTACAATGCCTATATCAACGGGCTGCGCATCGACCATTTCGTCAGGCTTTATAGTGCGGCTATTACTACCCGACGTACCTTCACCGCCCAACAACTGGCTAAGGAAAGCGGCTACCGAAGCTACAGTACTTTCGGTATTGCCTTCAAACAGCGCATGGGGCAGACAGTAACAGCCTGGATGCGCGACACAGCCAAGAAACCAACAGTCTGATTTCGAAAATCAGCAAAAACTGTTTTAAAATCAGCAAAATCTTACCCCGCAAGCCAATGATGCCATTATGGTTTGCGGGATTTTTGTTACATTTGCAAAAAGTTTTTTGTCAATCCTAAAACAATTTAAACATGATGAAACAAACAATTTGTGCAGTGTTGAGTATTATCGTTGGCATGGGTATGCTTACTGACTGCAACAGTAAACAAACAGCCGACCTTGTGGTCTATGGCAAGATTTTCACTGCCGAGGGCAACCAAGTGGTAGAAGCCTTCGCCGTGAAGGACGGCAAGTATGTCTATGTAGGTGATAAGGCGGGAGCTGAAGCCTTTGTAGAGGAAGGCAAGACCGAAGTGATAGACTATACCGACAAGGGCCTGGTGATGCCAGGCTGCGGTAACGGCCACGCACATTATCCGCTTGGCTATGCTATCCAGACCGTAGGAACGATTATCAGCTATGAAGACAGCCCTGAGAAGTTCTTGAAGGAAATCGTTCCCGCTGCAGTCAAAAAGGCAAAGGACACAGGGGCTAAGGCTATATTTGGCCAGGGTTGGAATCTCATGACCTTTCAGAACAATATGCCTACCCGCCAGCAGTTGGATGCCATCTGTAACGATATTCCCATCTACCTAGCCGACGAGGAGGGGCACAAGGGACTCGCAAACTCCCTCATGCTGGTCAAGGCCGGCATTATGAAGGAAGACGGCACGTTGTTGAAAAAAGAGATACGCGGTGGTGAGATAGGATTAGCTGCCGACGGTACGCCGAACGGTTTCCTGTCAGAGCAGGCAGGCACTTATACGCGTTCCTTCTTGGACAACGAAAGCCTCTTTTCCATCGACATAGCGAAAGCCACTATGATGAGCACCCAAGAGCAACTGCTGTCAGAGGGCTACACGATGTATCTGGACGGCTACTCCACTTATTTCTTTAACGAAAACATCTTCAAAGCAGCCCAGCAGATGGACCAGGCTGGCGACATGCACTTTGTGTTGGGCACAACATACGAAATAGACAGTTGGATGAATGTGGATGAAATGCTGACCAAAGTCAGTGAGGCTAAGAAATATGCTTCCACACGCGTAAAGCCGAACTGGCTCAAAATCTTTATAGACGGCACTGTGGAACCCGGCACCGGTTTCGTGGAGCCACTCTATCCCGACGGTCATCAGGGTACTGTCCTCTGGTCGGAGGAGGAATTGACCGACATCACGCGCAAGGCGAATGAGAAAGGGGTGACTGTACACGCACACGTCATGGGCAACAAGGGTGTCAATCGTATTGTCAATGCCTACATCAATGGCGGAAAGGACGAGATGCGTAATACACTGGTACACGTACATGGTGTCTATCCAGAGGATTACAAGCGCATGGCAGACCATAATATCTATGTCACCGAAGGCATGCTTTGGCACCATTTCTCCAATGACAAGCAGGAGTTTCTTAAGGCTGGTTATGTTCCAAAGGGAATGGAAGACAAGGCGTATCCGATGAAATCATACTTCGACAATGGTGTCATTATGTCCTCACACACTGACTTCCCCGCATTGAGCGGCAGTCCCAACGACCCCTTCAGCATCATGGAGATTGCAGTGACAGGTGTATATCATCCTGAGCAGGCAAAGCCCTGGTGGACGGAGGAACTCATCAGCCGCGAGCAGGCCCTCCAAGCCCTTACCATCAACGTGGCCAAGCAGATGTTCATCGAGAACGAGCGCGGCAGTGTGAAGGAAGGCAAATATGCCGACTTCCTGCTTGTCACAAAGGATGTGCTGTCGTGTCCGGAGATTGAGATTCATGAGGCAAAACCTGCCGCCACATACTTTGAAGGTAAAAAGGTGTTTGAAAATAAAAAGTAAAAAAAAAAATAAATCGTATGGGTATGATGAGAAAAATGTTGTCGCTCATCATAGTGATGGGTGTCATCTTTGGAATGGGGCTGCTAGCCGGCTGCAAGAGTAATAACAGTGCCGACCTCGTGGTCTATGGCAAGATTTATACCGCCGAGGGCCATCAGATTGTAGAAGCCTTCGCCGTGAAGGACGGCAAGTATGTCTATGTAGGCGACAAGGCGGGAGCTGAAGCCTATGTTGAGGAGGGCAAGACCGAGGTGATAGACTACACCGACAAGGGACTCGTCATGCCCGGTTGCGGCAATGGTCACGCGCACTATTCGTTTGGCTATGCCATCCAAAGCGTAGGAATAGCGATGAGTAGGGATACTGATGTGGACCAGTTCATCAAGGAGATCGTTCCTGCTGCTGTCAAGAAGGCAAAGGACGCAGGAGTCAATTTCGTTTTCGGCAGTGGCTGGGAGATGATGAAGTTCCCCAAAGACTTGTGCTATCGCAAGCTGTTAGATGAGGTGTGCAGTGATATCCCCATCTACTTTTTTGATGAGGAAGGCCATAAGGGCATTGCCAACACCATCCTGCTGAAAAAGGCCGGACTTATCAAGGAGGACGGCACGGCTGGCAAGACAGAAATGCGCGGTGGCGAGATTGTACTGGATGCCGATGGTGTGCCCACAGGTTATGTGAAAGAACAGGCTGGCACTTATGTGCGTTCCTTCTTAGACAATGATAACCTCTTCTCCGTTGACATCGCAAAAGCGAATATGCCAAAAATTCAGGAACAGCTGCTGTCGGAGGGCTACACGATGTATCAGGATGGCTACTCCTCCCCTTTCTTCAACGATAGTTTCTATCAGGCTGCCCAGCAGATGGACCAGGCCGGCGACATGCACTTCGTACTGGGCTTGGCATGGGAAATGGACAGCTGGATGGATGTAGATAAGACCTTGGAGAAAGCTGCCGCCACCAAGAAATACGAATCTGCGCATATCCGGACCAACTGGCTCAAGATGTTCATGGACGGTACGGTGGAAAGCGGTACAGGATTTGTTGATCCACTCTATGCGGACGGACACCAGGGTATTCCCAACTGGTCGGAAGAGGAACTGACGGATATCACACGCAAGGCTAACGAAAAGGGAATCACCATGCACGTCCACGTGATGGGCAACAAGGGCGTCGAGCGTATTGTCAATGCCTTCATTAACGGTGGAAAGGATGAGATGCGCAATACGCTGGTACACGTGTATGGTGTCAAAGAGGCGGATTACAAGCGTATGGCCGACCATAATATCTATGTCACCTCGGGAATGCTTTGGCATCATGCCGACGATGCGTTGCAGAAAGAGCTGATGCAGATTCTCCCTGAAGGTATGAAGGACAAAGGCTATCCGATGAAATCATTCCTCGACCACGGCATCAACCTCTCCTCACACTCTGACTTCCCTGCATTGTGTGGCGCTCCCGACGATCCTTTCGGCATCATGGAAATAATGATAACGGGTGCCTATCATCTTGAGAATGCGAAACCTTGGTGGACAGAAGAATGTCTCACCCGTGAGCAGGCACTCCAGACCCTGACCATTAACGTGGCCCGCCAGATGTTCCTTGAAAATGAGCGCGGCAGTATCAAAGAAGGCAAATATGCCGACTTCCTGCTGGTCAACAAGGATGTGCTGACCTGCCCAGTGACCGAGATTCACGAGGCCAAGCCCACAGCGACCTACTTCGAGGGCAAAAAGGTGTTCGGTAATAGCGAGCTATCGGAGGCTCCCGACTACAGCGACAAGAACAACTGGATGAAGCTGCCCGAGGCTACCAAGGATGTCGACTGCTTCTATATCTATCCTACGGAATATAACGATGACTCCGAAAATGCCCCGTTATTTGCCGACATCAACGAACCGATGATGAGAGAAGTGGCCCCACAGACCTATCTCGTGCAGGGAACAGCCTATGAGGACGTGGCTAACGTCTTCGCACCCTATTACAGGCAGGTGAATATGGCGGCAGCGACATCGTTGAACTCCGAGGAGATGCAGAATGCCTTTGCCAGCACGCCGAAGGACGACATCTTTGCAGCCCTCGACTACTATTTCGAAAACCTGAACGGCGGCAGACCTTTCATTCTGGCAGGTCACTCGCAGGGCTCGGCCATGCAGAAGCTGGTGCTGGCAGAATATATGAAGGCGCATCCTGAATACTACAAGCGCATGATTGCTGCCTACGTGATTGGCTTTGCCGTTACCGAGGACTACCTCAAGGAGAACCCACACCTGAAATTTGCAGAGGGTGCCGACGATACCGGTGTCATCATATCGTGGAATACCGAGTCGCCCGCCAACGAGGGTCAGAAGAACGGAGTCGTTCTGCCAGGTGCCATCAGCATCAATCCCATCAACTGGAAGCGGGACGAGACCTACGCTCCGGCAGAGGAGAATCTGGGCGGCTACTACTATAACGAAGAGAAAGAACAGATGGAAAAGGTTCCTCACGTTGCCGACGCAAAGGTTAACCTGAAAAGAGGCACTGTGATTACAACCGTCAAGGACGTGCCAGTCGTCACCGGCACAGACTTTTTCGGACCTGGCAGTTACCACGAAGTCGACTACGAACTTTATTTCTTTAACCTCAAGGCCAACGTAGCCGAGAGAGTGGCAGCGTACAAAAAGAATGCGAGATAAAATTCCTAACATAGGGGGGCACTTCAATTTCAGGGGTGCCCCCTTGTATCTTCTTTTCATCTTTTTCATACCGTTTAGGGGCTAAATGATAGGTCAACGTTCCCTATAGGTTCCGCATTCTGTCTCTTTTTGCGAAAAAGTGCATCTGCATGTGCTTCGACACAATTTCCGGCATTAACCTTGCAATCTGTGTCATCACCATAGCTTTGCCACAAACCTGAGCAACTCTGGTCACGTACCATATAAATATATAAGTGACAGCATGGGGCACAGTGGAAACGAAGATATAACTTCTAACTACATCGGTGCCTATCCCCTGGAAAAAATGCTGGAGTATAATTCCTACCTACTCAAAGAAAGTAAACCTGCCGACAATAAGAGTACTCTCCTCGAAATGCTGAAAGGGCTGAGCGAAGAGGAACGGGCAGAACTAATGAAAGAAGTCTCAAAATGAGGTTATAATGTGGCGCAATCTCATAAAAAAGTCGAGATTGCGCCAGTTTATAGCATTATTATTTGGCGTAATCGCATAAATTTCCTAACTTTGCGCCAGAAAATAAACAAGAACGAGATATGGAAAGAACTATTATTGGTCGCGAAAAAGAAAAGATGGAGTTGAAGAAGTATATTGCTTCTGACCAGTCGGAATTTGTTGCCATCTATGGAAGACGGCGTGTGGGCAAGACTTTTCTTGTGAAAGAACTGCTGGATGGCAGGTTCACTTTCAGAATGACAGGTAAAGAAAAAGCAAGCCTTTCGGACCAATTGTTGAATTTCGCATACGCACTGGAAGATTTCTTCCATGACGACCAGCGGCCTAAGAGCTGGACAGAGGCATTCCGAATACTCTCCAAAAACATTGAGAGACAGGGTGAGGGTACCAAAATCATCTTCATTGACGAACTGCCTTGGCTTGACACACCGAAGTCACGCTTTCTTGGAGCACTGGAGCACTTCTGGAATGATTGGGCATACTATCGTAGTGACATCAAATTGATTGTCTGTGGTTCGGCCACTTCGTGGATGCTAAAGAAACTAATTAACGCCAGAGGTGGGCTGCACAATCGCGTGACCCATAAGATGCTGGTTTCTCCCTTCTGTCTTGAGGAAACGGAGCTATACTTCCACAGCAAAGGTTTCAACTATGAGCGTCCCGAGATCATCGACTGCTATATGGCAGTCGGAGGTGTCGCCTACTATCTATCCCTGTTTGATAAAGACAAAAGTGTGGCAGAGAATATAAACACCCTGTGCTTTACCAGAGGTGGAGAACTGACAGATGAGTTCAACAAGCTATATGACTCACTCTTTAAAAAGGCAGAGAACCATATCGCAGTCATCAATGCATTAAGCAGTAGCCGGAAAGGAATGACCCGCCTTGAATTGATTAACAAAGCGAAACTGCCGAATAACGGCAATCTCACCACGCTGCTCAAAGAATTAGAAACTTGTGAGTTCATCCGTTCGTATCAGCCTTTCGGCAAGGAAAAGAAGAATAAAATGTTCCAACTTACAGACCAGTTCTCACTCTTCTATTTCCACTTTATGAAGACAGGAGGGAACAATGGCAAGAACTACTGGATGCAGATGATTGGGAAACCAGAATACGTCGCATGGTCGGGCTATGCTTTTGAGACCGTCTGCCTGCATCATGTTGAACAGATTGTAAGCGCATTGGGTATCAGTGGAACCTATAATTCGCCTTGCTCATGGAACTACCGTCCGTCAGAGGCAGTCATCAATGATGCCGATGCTGATGATGATTTGAAGAGAGGCGGACAGATAGACTTGCTGATAGACCGAAATGATAAGACCATCAGTGTCTGTGAAATGAAGTACTCCAGCGGTGAATATGAAATAACAAAAGCCTACGCCAACCATGTGGATGAGCGACTCCGTACGTTTAAGAAGGTTACAAACACAAAGAAATCCTTTTCGATTGTTTATGTCACTCCATTTGGACTATATAATAATATGTACTCAAGGAAAGTCAACAAACAGGTGACGGCAGACGATTTATTTAAGAAGGAGTAATAAAAGAAAAAGGAGTTACGAAGATTTCGTAACTCCTTATTTTTGTTTGTGGACCAGCCAGGGCTTGAACCTGGGACCTCCAGATTATGAGTCTGTTGCTCTAACCAACTGAGCTACAAGTCCGATGCAAATGCGATTTGCGGGTGCAAAGGTAATCAGATTCTCTCAAATATCCAAATAATTTTGTGAAAATAATGTTTTTTATGTACCTTTGCACCCGTTATGAGAGAGAAACGACAAGGATTGACAGTTTCAGAAGTATTGGCAAGCAGGCAGCAGCATGGCGAAAATGTGCTGACACCTCCCAAGCGTCCTTCCATGTGGCTATTGTATCTGGACAAATATAAAGACCCGATGGTACGCATCTTATTGGTAGCTGCCGTCGTATCATTGGTCCTGGCATTCATCAAGCAAGACTTCATAGAGACCATTGGCATCATCTCGGCCATCATTCTGGCCACGACAGTAGGCTTTTACTTCGAGCGCGATGCTGCCCGTAAGTTCGACGTGCTGACCCAGATGGGCGAGGAGCAGCTTGTCAAGGTGTTACGCGACGGGCACATTCAGGAGATACCCCGTCGTGAGGTCGTCGTAGGTGATGAGGTCATCGTGGAACCTGGCGACGAAGTACCTGCTGACGGTAAACTCTTAGAAGCCAACGACTTACAGGTCGACGAGAGCTCGCTGACGGGTGAGCTGCTGACAAATAAAAGCTTACTCGATGCCAACTCCTCTACCAGCAAAGAGGGCGACGCTGAAGAGGCATATGCCAAGAACATGCTGCTGCGCTCGTCGCTAGTGATGGCAGGTACAGGAAGCTATGTCGTCACAGCTGTCGGCGACGAAACAGAAATAGGTCATGTTGCGCGTCACTCTACAGAGATTACAGGCGTCAAGACACCCCTTAATTTGCAGCTGGACCGTCTGGCGAAGCTCATCAGCAAGGTAGGCAGCAGTGTGGCCATTGCCAGCTTCTTGCTTTTCCTGGGTCATGACATTCTGACGAACGACCTGTGGCAAACGGACGACTACCTCAGCATGCTGGAGGTGGTGCTTAAGTACTTTATGATGGCAGTCACGCTCATCGTGATGGCTGTTCCTGAGGGTCTGCCCATGGCTGTCACGCTGGCTCTGGCCCTCAACATGCGACGCATGCTCAAGTCGAACAACCTGGTGCGAAAGCTACAGGCCTCGGAGACCATGGGAGCAGTCACCGTCATCTGTACTGACAAGACAGGTACGCTGACGGAGAACCGTATGACGGTGGTAGAGGTGTATGAGGGCAAAGGCAAGAGCGTGGATACAAGGGACAAGCTGTACAAGGCTATTGCCCTGAATACGACAGCAACCCACGATGTGGGTAACCCCACGGAACAGGCTCTGTTGCGCTGGATGAAGGCTGAAGGTGCTGACTACCAGCAACTCCGTAACGACAACCCCATCACTGCCCGGGAGCCTTTCTCTACTGAACTGAAATACATGACGACAACGGTGGGCAATACTTTATATATCAAAGGAGCCCCAGAAATCGTGATGGCTATGTGCCGGCTAAGCGACGAGCATCGCCAGGAGGCAGAGACGATGCTACACGACTGGCAACAACACGCCATGCGTACCTTGGCTATCGCCCAGGACAAGACGCTGCTGGCCATCGTCGCCATCAGCGACCCCCTGCGTCAAGAGGTGCCTGCTGCCATCAGACAATGCGAGCGGGCTGGCATCGATGTCAAGATAGTGACTGGCGACACCACAGCCACTGCTATGGAGATAGCCCGACAGATAGGTCTCACTTCCGATGCCTCAGCCAATGGAGACGGAAGCATTACGGGTGCTGAGTTTGCCGCTATGAGCGACGATGAGGCTCGGAAGCGCATTGGCGGCCTGAAAGTCATGTCAAGGGCTCGTCCCTTGGACAAGCAGCGACTAGTAAGCCTGCTGCAACAGCAAGGCGAGATAGTGGCTGTGACAGGCGACGGCACCAATGATGCTCCAGCACTGAATCGTGCCCATGTAGGTTTGTCGCTGGGTTCAGGTACCAGCGTCGCCAAACAGGCCAGCGACATCACCCTCATCGACGACTCGTTCCGCTCTATCGTGCAGGCCGTCATGTGGGGACGCTCACTCTATAAGAACATCCAGCGTTTCATCTTCTTCCAGCTGGTGGTCAACGTAACAGCCCTGCTGCTAGTGTTCTTTGGCTCGTTCGTCGGAACGGAGTTGCCTCTGACCATCACACAAATACTATGGATTAACCTCATCATGGACACCTTCGCCGCCATGGCGATGGCCTCTCTGCCTCCCAGTCGCGAGGTGATGAAGGAACGTCCCCGCTCGCCAGAGGCCTTTATCATTACCAAAGGCATGATGCGTGGCATCGCCACCATAGGGGGAATATTCTTCCTGATCACCTTTGCCATGCTGTGGTATTTCGAGCGTATCGCAGGTGTTGACCCTGTGGAACTGACCATCTTCTTCTGCATCTTTGTCATGCTGCAATGGTGGAACCTGTTCAACGCACGTTCTTTAGGTTCGCACTACTCCTCCTTCCACAGGCTGTGGGCCTGTCGCGGTTTCCTGTTGGTGCTGGTGCTGATACTCATCGGCCAATGGCTTATCGTCACCTTCGGAGGCAAAATTTTCCGAACGGTGCCTCTGTCATGGGAAGTATGGCTCTATATTATAATAGGCACGTCACCCGTCTTCTGGATAGGAGAGATTTGGAGAAAGCTTAAACGTTAAGGATATGGAGGGATTTGTAGCGACGATAGGTATGTTTGACGGAGTGCACAAGGGGCATCAGTTCGTATTGCACCAGGTGGTGGAGCAGGCACGGCAACGGTGTCTTCAGTCCTGCTGCATCACCTTCGACCATTCGCCACGCCGCGAACAAGTGCTCACACCTCTCGACGAAAAGCTACGTCTCATCCGACAGGCGGGCATTGAGCATATAGAGGTACTGCAGTTCACCGAGGCCTTGAAGTCGCTGACAGCCCGTGAGTTCATGGACCAGACGCTGAAGCAGCAGCTGAACGTGAAAGTATTGCTGACGGGTTATGACAACCGCTTTGGCCATCGTCGTGAGGAGGGTTTCGACGACTATGTGCGCTATGGCCACGAGCTAGGCATAGAGGTGGTAGGTCTTCCTGCTGAGGGCGATGTCAGCTCCTCACGCATCAGACAACTGCTCCTCTCCGGCCAGGTCAGCGAGGCTGCAGAGGCATTGGGCCACCCCTACTCCATCATTGGTCATGTGACACATGGCGAGCATATCGGTACCACTCTGGGCTTCCCGACAGCAAATCTGCTGCCTGACGACCCCTGCCAGCTGATCCCTGCAGGAGGAGTCTATGCTGTCAAATGCGGACAGATGAAAGGCATGATGAACATTGGCACCAGACCTACCTTTGGAGAGCATATCCAAACCCTGGAGGTGCATCTGTTGGACTATAGCGGTAACCTCTACGACCAACAGCTCACCGTAGATTTTTTCAGCAGGCTGCGCGAGGAACGTTCCTTCGACAGCCCTGAGGCATTAATAAAACAACTTCAAAAAGACGCTATACAGGCTCAACAACAATTATGAAAAAAGCAATCAGCTATCTTCTTATCTTTGTAGGAATCCAGCTGCTGGGCGGCTTTATCTGCTCAACAGTATGGAATATCGTGACAAAGAGCACAGACCAGACAGAGGCACAACTCATCAGCACAACAATCATTATCAGTATCTTCACCCTTGCCCTTTTCCTGCTGACCCGTTGGACGCAGGTTTCGCCCAACTGGATACGCACCCGTCCTTGGATGGTGCTTATCTGGAGTGTGATAGCTTCCTTGGGAACCATCATCCCCTCTATCTGGATTCAGGAGCATATGCCTGAGCTACCCAACATCGTTGAAGACGAGTTCGACATGATACTGCAAAACCGCTGGGGCTATCTGGCCATCGGTCTGCTTGCTCCCCTCTCGGAGGAAATCGTCTACCGTGGAGCGATCCTACGTAGCCTGCTCAACAGCCCGCGAATTCCGGTATGGGGAGCCATTGCCATCTCGGCCCTGATGTTCTCGCTGACGCACATGAACCCAGCCCAGATGCCCCATGCCTTCGTCATTGGCCTGCTGCTGGGCTGGATGTATTGGCGCACAGGTTCCATCCTGCCTGGCGTAGCCTACCACTTGGGCAACAACTCTGCTGCTTACGTCATGTATAACTTCTACCCAGATCCTGACATCAAGCTCATCGACATCTTCAAGGGCTCAGAGCAGCATGTACTGATGGCAGTAGGCTTCTCACTATTGATTCTGCTACCAGCCTTGTATCAGCTTCACCTGTGGATGAAGCGGGCCGAATAATCCAGACAGAGCATACAAAAATCGAATGGACTGCCTTTGTCTTTTCTGACGGGCAGCCCATTCTCGCGTTAGTATGTTATGAAAAATTTGAGAGAATGTGAAACTTCACAGTTTCATTGATGTGTTTTACTAAACATGATTATAATATAGAGAAAGCATAGAAAATATATTCCTTAATTCTTTGGCTGTGTCGGCATCAGTACCTGAGTACTATCCGTAATAACGGCATCGCCGAAGTTCTCAGCCTGGACGGGTTGGACAGCCATCACTGTATCAGCGTCCTGCTGCAAGGCAGCATAGTCTTCTGGAGCATACCAGTTCTTGTCCCAGGGAGCCTGTAAGGCACCACCCAGCGTCAGGATGATAGCCACCACGGCAACGGCCTTGAAGAGTGGCATCAGACGCTGAGAGAGTTTCACCTCCTGAGCCTTGACGGTCTTCGTCTCCTCACCTATCATCTCCAGCATACGGGCGTCAAAGTCATCGCCCAGGGTCTCGTCAGCCTCTTCTGTAAAGAGAACGCGCCAATGAGCCAGCTCAGCTGGTATTTCCTCCTGACGGAAGAAGGTACGCAGGATGCTTTCCTCTTCTATCGAGGTCTCAGCAGCGAAGTAGCGCTCCAGCAATTGTTCGATGTACTTATAGTCCATATTCTTCTTGTTGTCTGAATTCTTTTTTGATGGTTTGGCGAGCACGGAAGATATTCACCTTCACCTGTTCCTCGCTGATACCCATGATACTGGCAATGTCGCGATAGCTTTTACCCTCCATGTCGCGCAGCTGCATCGCTGTTCGTTGTTTCTCGGGCAGCTGACCTATCAGCTTTCTTACCAGAGCCACCCTGTCGCGTTGCATCGCCTGCTCTTCAGGATTTGCGCCGTAGCTGCGGTCGGCAGGGTCGTGTTCTGTCTCGAGTGTGACGATTTGGCTATCCATGTGCCTTACCTTATCGAGAGAGAGGTTTCGGCAGATGGTCAGGCAGAAGGCTTCTATGGATTCTATCTTATCCCAGCTGTCTCGTCGGTTCCAGACCTTCATCATCGTCTCCTGCACTACGTCCTCTGCCTCCGCACGATTGAGAGTGATGCGGAGCGCCAACCTAAAGAGTTCATCCTTCAGTGGCAGCACGTCGGCTTGAAAACTGATTTTCTTCACCTCTCTATTAGATAAGACGATTCAAAAAAGGAAAAGTTACAGACTTTCTTAAAAATTTTATTTTTCTATTACGGTACCATGCTTTCCGTCTATGGCCGTAGCGAGCGTGATGATGACCTTTGAGACACCTGCGTCGACAGCCGACAGGGCATTCTCTATCTTGGGCAGCATGCCCCCACTGATGGTGCCGTCAGCCTTATACTGTTCAAACGAGGTGTGCGTGATGACAGGAATGACAGAGTCGTCATCGTCAGGATTGCTCAAGACACCCTTTTTCTCGAACGAGAAGATGAGTGTCACATCATACAGGCTGGCCAGCGCCTTAGCAGTCTCAGAGGCAATGGTGTCAGCATTTGTGTTGAGAATATGTCCCTCGCCGTCGTGCGTCAGAGGAGCCATCACTGGTGTAATGCCTGCCTCCACAAGACGTCCCAGCATCTCGCCGTCAGCCTGGTCGACATCGCCCACAAAACCATAGTCCACTCCATTTTTGAGAGGACGCTTGTGACTGCGAATGGCATTGGCATCGGCACCTGTCAGTCCGAGTGCATTGACACCATTGGCCTGCAGACGAGCCACCAGGTTCTTGTTGACCAGTCCACCATAGACCATCGTCACCACCTCCAGCATGTCGGCATCCGTAATGCGGCGCCCATTGACCATTTGCGTCTCGATACCCAGTCGCTCTGCCATCTTTGTAGCCTTGCGACCACCACCATGCACCAATACCTTACGCCCCTCGATAGCCGAGAAGTCACGTAATAACTGAGAGAGCTGCAGTTCGTCCTCGACTACAGCCCCTCCTACTTTTACTATGGTTAGTTTCTCTTTCATATTATTCCAAATAAGTATAGCCGTAAAGCCCTGAACGGTAGTTGCTGAGGAACTCCTTGCCCTCCTCGAGCGTTATCTTACCTTGCTTGACACTCTTGGCCACCCATATCTCCAGCTGGCGTACCAGCTTCTTGGGCTGATACTGGACATACTCCAGCACTTCTGCCACGGTCTCACCATCGATGATCTGGTCGATATGATAGTCGCCATCCTTGACAGAGATATGAACAGCCGTCGTGTCGCCAAACAGGTTGTGCATGTCGCCCAGAATCTCTTGATAAGCTCCTACCAGGAATACTCCCAGGTAGTAGGGCTCATTCTTCTTCAAGGCATGTACCGGCAGGGAGTGCGAATTGTTACGATTGGTCACGAAGTTGGCAATCTTTCCATCCGAGTCGCAGGTGATGTCCTGCAGCGTCGCATTGCGCGTAGGACGCTCGTCAAGTCGCTGTATGGGCACTATGGGGAACATCTGGTCGATGGCCCACGAGTCGCTCAGGCTCTGGAACAGCGAGAAGTTACAGAAATATTTATCAGCCAAGAGCTTGTCGATGTTCATCAGCTCCTCAGGAATGTGCTTGAGGTTCTTGGCCAAGGCATTGATCTCATGGCAAACACTCCAGTACATAGCCTCTATCTCGGCACGTGTCTTCAGATCGACAATACCATGCGAGAACAGGTCGAGCACCTCCTCGCGTATCTGCTCAGCATCGTGCCAGTCCTCAAGAACATTACGGGGCGACAAGTTGTCCCATATCTCGTAAAGGTCCTTCACCAGCTGGTGTGAGCTCTCGTCGGGCTCGAACTCCTCAGGCATCTCAGGAAGCGAGGCGGTCTCCAGCACGTCAATCACCAATACTGAATGGTGTGCAGCCAGCGAGCGTCCACTCTCCGTGATGATGTTAGGATGAGGCAGGGCGTTCTTGTTTGCTGCATCGACAAAGGTGTAGATACAGTCGTTGACATACTCCTGAATAGAGTAGTTGACGGAGCTCTCGCTGCTGGGCGAGCGCGTACCATCGTAGTCTACGCCCAAGCCGCCGCCGCAATCCACGAAATCGACATTATAGCCCATCTTATGCAGTTGGATATAGAACTGTGAAGCCTCGCGCAAGGCCGTCTGGATACGACGTATCTTCGTAATCTGGGAACCTATGTGGAAGTGTATCAGACGCAGGCAGTCGCGCATATCCTTCTTGTCCAGCAGCTCCAACGCCTCCAGCAGCTCTGCGCTGGTCAGTCCGAACTTCGATGCGTCGCCGCCACTCTCTTCCCACTTGCCTGCTCCGCTTGAAGCCAGCTTGATGCGGATACCGATATTGGGACGTACACCTAACTTCTTGGCCACCTTGGCGATAATCTCCAGCTCGTTCATCTTCTCTACGACGATGAAGATCTGCTTACCCATCTTCTGAGCCAACAGAGCCAGCTCGATATAGCTTTGGTCCTTGTAACCATTACAGATGATGATGCTGTCGCTCTGACACTGCATGGCAATGACAGCATGCAGCTCTGGTTTTGAGCCTGCCTCCAGTCCGAGGTTGAACTTGCGACCATGAGAGATAATCTCCTCCACCACAGGCTGCATCTGATTCACCTTGATAGGATAGACCACATAGTTCTCGCCTTTGTAGTCATACTCCTTGCTGGCTTTCTTGAAGCAGCTCCACGTCTTCTCGATACGGTTGTCGAGAATGTCGGGGAAACGCAGCAGTACGGGCGACTGCACATCACGCAGCGACAGTTCGTCCATCACCTCACGCAGGTCTATCTGCGTACCGTCTTTACAAGGAGTCACAAAGACATTACCCTTGTCATTGATACCGAAGTAGCTGGTACCCCAGCCATTGATGTTGTAGAGCTCCTTGGAGTCTTCAATCGTCCATTTCTTCATATCTCTCTAAAGATAGTAGGTTACAAGTCTAATTAGGTTATAAGTTTAATAAGGCGCGTAGTGATGCTACGCTGGTTTTTATTTTATCATAGTCGTCAAGCACGTTGACATCCAATGTATAGCGCGCTTTCGAGTAGAAAGGCTCACGCTCCTTGAGATGCTCCGTGATGTAAGCTATCAGCTCTTCCGTGCTCTTGCCTTTCAGCAGCGGGCGCTCCACCTTGGCCATCAGCAGGTGCTTATGCAGGGTGTCAGGGTTAGCCTTCAGATAGACCACGTCGCCCTGTTGGTTCAGATAGTCCATGTTGTCAAAGAAGCAGGGTGTTCCTCCACCACAGCTGATGATGACATCCTCGAACTCAGCCACCTCGTGCAACATGTTGTACTCTATCTTACGAAAGCCCTCCTCGCCACGCTCGGCAAAAATCTGCGACACCGACTTGTGCATTCGGCTCTCGATGTACCAGTCAAGGTCGTAGAACATCATGCCCGTATCCTTGGAGAGTGCCTTGCCTACGGTAGTCTTTCCAGAGCCCATATAGCCTACGAGAATGATGCGTCTCATTTCTTCTGCTTATCGATAATAGCCATACACTCGTCGAAGGTCAGCTCGGCAGCATGCTGATGCTGAGCCTTGGGAATGCGGTAGTTCTTGCCGTCATAGGCAATATAGGGACCATAGCGTCCGTTCAGTATCTGCAGCTTGCCGTCGGCATCGAAGGCCTTCAGGTGTTTCTGTGACTCAGACTGGCGCTTCTCCTTAATCAGCGTGACGGCCTCGTCCAGCGTGATGGCCATGGGGTCGACATCCTTGGGCAGCGAGGTATACTTCTTCTGATGCAGCACATAAGGTCCGAAACGGCCTGCGCCGATGGTAACGGTAGCACCCTCGAAATCGCCTAACGTACGAGGCAGCTGGAACAAGTCCAAAGCTTCGTCCAAGGTCAGCGTCTCCATGCTCTTGTCGCTGGGAAGCTGGGCAAAACGGGGCTTCTCTGCATCGTCAGCAGAACCAATCTGCACCACAGGACCAAAACGGCCAATCTTCACGAATACGGGCTTGCCGGTCTTGGGCTCCTTACCCAGCTGGCGTTCACCAGCCTTATGCTCCTCACGGGTGTTCATGGTCTTCTCTACCGTTGGCTCGAAGTCCTTGTAGAAGCTCTTCATCATCGTCTTCCACTTCTGGTCGCCCTCGGCAATCTTATCGAAGTCCTGCTCTACCTTGGCTGTGAAGTTGTAGTCCATGATGCCAGGGAAGTATTTCATCAGGAAGTCGTTGACCACGATACCAATATCCGTAGGCAGCAGCTTACCCTTCTCAGAGCCTATCATCTCTTTACGTTTCTTCTGTGTTACCACCTTACCCTTCAGGGTATCGATGGTATAGAAGCGCTCCTCGCCCTTGCGGTCGCCCTTCTGCACGTACTCGCGCTGCTGAATGGTAGAGATAGTGGGGGCGTAGGTCGAAGGACGGCCAATGCCCAACTCTTCCAGCTTGTGTACCAGCGAGGCTTCCGTATAGCGCTGGGGGCCCTGGCTGAAACGCTCAGTAGCCTGAATCTCGCGGCGGGTCAGCTCCATGCCTTTCTTCATAGGAGGCAGGATGTGGCTCTCTTCCTCCTGCTGGTCATCGTCGTCTACCGACTCACGATACACCTTGATGAAACCGTCGAACTTGACAACCTCACCCTGGGCGACAAAGTTGGCTGTTAGCTTTTGGCCGTTAGCTGTTAGCCCTATCTCCACCGTCGTCTTCTCTATCTCTGCATCAGCCATCTGGCTGGCAATGGTGCGCTTCCAAATCAGCTCATAGAGTCTGCGTTCCTGAACCGTGCCCTCAATAGTGGCCTTGTCCATATAGGTGGGACGGATGGCCTCGTGAGCCTCCTGGGCACCCTTCGAACTGGTATGATACTGGCGTACCTTGCTGTACTCGGCACCATAGAGATTCACGATCTCCTCCTTGCTGGCATTGATGCACAGGCCAGAGAGGTTGACCGAGTCGGTACGCATATAGGTAATCTGTCCGTGCTCGTACAGGTGCTGGGCTACCATCATGGTCTGCGAGACGGTAAAGCCCAACTTACGGGCAGCTTCCTGCTGGAGGGTTGACGTAGTGAAGGGGGGAGCAGGGGTGCGCTTCATGGGCTTCTTGCTCACCGACTCGACCACGTAGGTAGCCTCTTTGCACTTCTCCAGGAACTGCTCCACTTCCTCGTGAGTCTTCATGCGCTGAGCCAGGGTAGCCTTTACCTCTGTCTGCGAACCGTCAGCGTTGGTAATGGCAAAGATGCCGTTTACGCTGTAGTAGGACTCGCTCTTGAAGTTCTGTATCTCGCGCTCGCGTTCCACTATTAAACGCACGGCCACGCTCTGCACGCGACCTGCCGACAACGCCGGCTTCACCTTGCGCCACAGGATGGGCGACAGCTTAAAGCCTACCAGACGGTCCAGCACACGACGGGCCTGCTGGGCGTTCACCAGATTCATATCCAGATGGCGCGGATGCTCAATAGCCTCAAGAATAGCAGGCTTGGTGATTTCGTGGAACACGATACGGCTGGTCTTTTGCTCGTCCAGACCCAGCACCTCGCACAGGTGCCACGATATAGCCTCTCCCTCGCGGTCCTCATCGGATGCGAGCCAGACCTTCTCAGCCTTCTCGGCATTCGTCTTCAGCTCCTTGACAAGCTTCTCTTTCTCCTCGGGAATCTCGTATACAGGGTCGAGCGTCGCTGTATCAATGCTCATTTCCTTCTTCTTCAAGTCGCGGATGTGTCCGTAGCTCGACATAACCTTGAAATCCTTGCCAAGGAACTTCTCAATGGTCTTTGCCTTTGCAGGCGACTCTACTATCACCAAATTCTTTTGCATATCCTATAATTCCTATTATTTTATGATTCGGGCTGCAAAAGTAGAGAAAAGTTTTGGTTACACCTTATTTATATATAAGATTTTTTAATTTCTTAACACTTAGGCATGAACTATCGCTCAATAGTGCCCTGTTCCGATGAGACTCGCCAAAGGAAATCAGTGCGAGCGCTTGAAATGCTTGAAGACAAAACGCACCAGCAGGAAATTGACAGGCACGCTGACGGCATAGACCCCTACGGGAGCCATCTCCGGACTCATGCCCACCCAAATGAAGAAGTTCAGCAACCCCATCTGCAGGAAGTAGTTGACCAGGTGCGCCCCGCCGAAACCGGCACCGTTCTCCGCTGTCGTCTTCTCGCGGAAAATGAACTTCGCCGTCAGGTAGTAGTTCACCACGAAGCCCACCACATAGCCGGCAGTCCATGCAATGTTCACATTCATCACCAGCTGCAGCGCCCAATAGACCACATAGTGAATCACCGTTATGAGCACGCCCACAACGCTAAACCGTATCATCTCGCCAATCGCTTCTTTCTTTATAGAGTCAAAATAACGCATATCAGTTTTTCCCCTGCTTTACTCTTCATTATTGAGATTGTTCCAGCCCCATTTGTCGTACTGAACGTCAATGCCACCGGTCAGCAGCCAGGCGGCCATCACCTGCTCGTAATGACGAATCAGGTAGGTGGCGGCAGCAGGAGACCGTCCGCCCTCTTGCTCCTTTGCAGGGTCCTTCGTCAGATAATCGTACGCCTCTATGAGGTCTGGGATGGTGATGCCTGAATCATCCAGCATTTCGACGAAGTCTTGCAGGGTGAGGTCTACCTTAGCCAGTATCTCCGACAATTGACTGAGGATATCCATGACGTCGCTGAACCCGCTTCGCCTCAGCTGGCCATGACCGTCTTTGAGCTCTTTGAGAAGTGCCTGCACCTCTTTCTTCTCTTGGTTCCTAAAGAGCTTACGCAGGTCGATGCCCATGCTCTCCAGCAGCTTGATGGCCTTCAGCAGGTTCAGGTCCTTCACCAAGTCGTTGTAGTAGCGGTTCAGCTCGCCCTCGTAGTACAGCACCGGCCACGCCTGTATGGCGGCAGCAGTCTGTATAAGCCATACCACGGCAGAGGCCTCATGGCCGAGTTTGAATACGGCGGTGTTGGTCTGCAGATTGGTCTTGCCGGGCACGAGACTGGTGGTGAAGCCTTTTTCTCTCATCCATGAGAAGATGGTGCGCGACGACTGTATGGGAACATAGTCGTCGTGGCGGCTGTGCTCTATGTAGTAGTGCTGTGTGACATCGGGGTTCCAATCGGTGGTCAGCGATATCTCCTTCAGCTTCTTGAGCAGGGCTTTCGCAGGCTCGCTCTCCATGTCCATGTAGGCAGGCTGGAGGAAGTGTTTCAGGCTGTCGCTGCCTATCATTTTCCTCAGCTCCGCTTCCGTGTAGTCTTTTGACAGTATCCAGTCGTCGATGTGCGATGCTATAGGGTCTTGGAATACCTCCTTGTAGTTCAGCCCCATGTGGTAGTTCTCGTTCAGGCTGACCAACATCAGCACTACTGCTGAGGGAATGGAAGTTCGCCCAATTCTTACCATTTCGGTATAGACCTTCTGGAAGTCGAGTGGACCACCGCCTGAGAAGGTCTTGTCGAAGGTGATGCCCTTGTCCTTATATTCCTCGTCGCACAATCGGGCGGCAAACATCGACTCCGTTCCACCCTGCGAGTAACCCATGTTGAACAGGTACTTGCCCTGCGGGATGTGGTAGTCGTTCATCAGCTTCCGCGCTGCCAGCAGACCGTCTAACGAGTTACGGGAATTGGTCTTGCCACAGAGGTAGGCCTGCGGACGGTTTTCAGTCAGACCGAAACCCAGATAGTCGCTGATGACAAAGACGTAGTTGGGCTTCATCGGACTTGACAGGATGGCGTTGCACAGCTGCTCGCCTACCACGGAAACGCGCTCGGTGGCTTTCAGGTGAGTGAAGTGGTTGTAGAGCACCACACCGTCGCAAGGCACCGAACCGTTGTAGATCTCCGAGGGAACCCATACGGCGGCACTGACATTCACCGGCAAGCCTTCAGCGTCTACCGACTGGAAGGAATACATATACCGGTGAATGTCGCGGCTGCCTAACTTGATGCCGTTGATAGTAATACTGACGGTCGTGTCCTTCTCTGAGATTATCTGGTAGCTGACATCCTGGGCGTAGGCTGTCGTAGACATCAACAGCAGCACCCACAAGAGGCTTCTTTTGACAACCCGTTGCATCGTTCTTTTCATCATTAGTGTCGTTTGATTCATTTCACGTGCAAAATTACTAATAAGCATTGACAGTACCAAATAAAATTTGTTAAATGGGAAGATGGCAAGACCGCTGCTGAAGTTTAAGAGTTACTGGCTTTTTGTTTCTCGTGGGCTTCGCGCTTCTGACGTTCGCGCATCACATGAGCCAAGATTCCCGTAGGGTTGTTGGCAACGGCCTCGGCAAGACCGCCAGCCTCTTTCTTCGAGCGTTCCGTTTCGGCCTCGCGCTGCAGGTCAGCCTGCTCGCGTTCCTTGGCCACCTCGCTGGCCGTCTGCTGCTGCGCCTGCTCCTTCTGCTGTTGCTGCTTTGCCTTCTTCATGCGGATGGCAGCAGCGGTAGATGCCATGCTGATAGGGTTTGACACCCAACGTTTCATGCGCATTTCCGTGTTCCACGTCTTTTCAGTTTCCCAACGCATCTTGCCGCCTTTTGTCGTTTCCTCAGCCCAATAAAGGTAGAAGTCCGTGACGCGCTGTGTTTCATATTGGCCTATAAAGGCAAGACATTCTTGTCTGAAAGCCTCTTTTCTCTTATCCAAAGCCTTCGAAAAAACGCCATCGGCATATATATATGTTTTCTCTCCTTGGGCTTTTTTTGATTCTTTCTTTATTAGGGGGTATGGGGGGAAGCTTTCTTTCTTCTTCTTTTCCCTTCTCTCTTTTAAGTTAAATTTTGTCGAAAAATAAAACTGCAAATGTTTCATCAAAGGCTTCAGCTGGTTCTTCTCGTCAGCGTTCATCGTGTCACGCAGGGCGGCAGCCGTGAGCAAGTAGTAGAGCACGTCGTAAAGACGCTGCTCCTCACCTTCTTGCTCCAGCCCGCACATTTCCAGCAGCTTTCTGACGTCATTATCAATTCTTTCATGCTCCATACGCCCAGCAGCGTTGGAGTTATTGTTCTTGACGGAGTCAAGAGAATGTTGAATACTGTTTACTGTCATAATTAAAATTTTTAGTTAAACATAGAATTTTTACTTGCTGTCCTGAAGGGGGGGGTGAGCCAGCCTCAGCCATTCTTTGCCTGGCTCAATGACAGTCTTTGCCTGGCTCAATGACTGTCTTTGCCCGGCTCAATG
>JAFPEE010000245.1 GCA_017389705.1 Prevotella sp. | reverse complement strand
CAGATCACCCAACGCCGTGAACGCATATCCGCAAAGTTGCTGACTGGGGCTCATCTTTTCAACCGAATCAAAGAAAAAGAATCCCTTGCAAACATCTCAGCCACCGATCTGCAGAGTCTTGTCGATTATTTCGCCCAACTGCGTCCCAAACGTTGGCAAGAGTGGGAGCGCCAATACTCTGACCTCAGTACCGCACAGTACATCTTCCTCATTCTGCAAGACGACCTGCATTACGACGACGAAACCATAGCCACGATTCTCGACATAAAACGAATCTCCGTGCGCAGCATGCGCTCCAGAATCAAAGGAAAAGTGTTGTAAAGCCCGTTCCTCTCAGCCACTTTTTTCTTGGATTGTTTTCGTTTATCCGTCTTGTTGTCAGCCTTTTAGCATTAAAAAGGTTGCAACACCCTCGATATAAGATTCCAGACAAATCACTTGTCTGTTAATTAAACTCTGTGTAACTTTGTCCCTATGAAGAGCTAATTTCATCAGCTCTGATTTTGATTCAATGGAGGGTGTGTCAAAATAGGCACATCCTCTTTTTAATATCTACTATCAGCCTTCAAGATCCCTGTATACAGCTTGACTGCTGATTTTTCTTTTTCTGCCATTATTACCGCCAAAATGCCCAAAATGGGTTCTTATTCCTCCACATATGCCCCATAATTGAGCCAAGAACGGGTCTCTATGCTACCCTTTTCATTGTCCGGATCATTTTCTTGATATTGAAGGCAGTGGCGAAGAAGGCAAAGTCCATAAAGACCTTGTCCTTACCAAAATGACGGAATCGTTTGTACTGCATGTCGTACTTCATCTGTCCGAAGACAGCCTCCGGCTCTATGGGCCGGTTGGACCTGTGTATCAGTCCTTTCTCCGAGGTTAGCCTCTCCCTTGCCCGTTGTTTGTAGTCCATCAGCCGGTGGTTGGCCTCTATCTCCCTGTTGCCTTGCCTCTTCTTGTAGCATCCCCACCTGAGCGGGCATCCCTCGCACCTTTGAGCCCGATAGACTGCATTCAGCGTCCTGTATCCTTTCTCCGTCTTGTTATGGCGGGTGCCGACCCTTTCCATGTGCTGTCCCATCGGACATACGAAGTAGTCTCCCTCCTTATTATAATAGAGGTTCTCTATCCGGAAGATGTCATCCTTGAAGGACTTCTTCTGTTCCTTGTGGAAGTAGTTGTACTTGACAAATGCCTCTATTGCGTTAGCCTCCATGTATTCGTAGTTTTCCTCGCTTCCGTAGCCGGCATCGGCACAGCCCTCCTTGGGCAGGCGGTCGTAGCGGCTGGAATAGGATGAGAAGAACGGGATCATCGTGAGTGTGTCCGTAGGATTGGGGAAGAGCATGAAGTCGGTGATGAACTGGTTCTCGGTGCCTATCTGCAGGTTATAGGCAGGCTTGGTCTGTCCGTTGTTCATCGCGTCCTCCTTCAGGCGCATGAAAGTGGCATCGGGATCGGTCTTGGAGTATGAGTTGCGCTCGCCCAGCTTTTCGAGGTGCTCATCATATTCGGCCAGCTTGTCTGCCTTCTCCTGAAGCTCCTTTGCCTGCTTCTTCCTCTGCTTATGCTTCTCCTTCTCCTCCTTGGTGACTGGCTTGGGATCTACAGCAAGTGCTGCGTTGAGCTCGGAGGCCATCGAGTGCAGCAGCTCTGGGGTGAACTCCACCTTTTCCTGCTCAGAGGCGTTGTCTTGGGCTATCACATCGTCAATCTGCTCCAGCAACACGCGGATCTTTTCCAGTAACTTCGCCCGGTTCTTCTCCACCGTCTTACGCCAGACGAAGGTGTACCTGTTGGCCTTTGATTCTATCTTCGTGCCGTCGATGTACTCTACGTCAAGACTCACAAAGCCACGCTCGGCAAGAAGAAGCACCACCTGCGTGAACACAGCGTTAATCTCCTTCTTCACCCGGTTGCGGAAACGGTTGATGGTGGCGAAGTCCGGCTTCTCGTAGCCTGCCAGCCAGATGAAGTGGACATCTCGAAGCAGGCGTTCCTCTATCCTGCGGCAGGAATACACGTTGTTCATGTAGCCATAGATGACCGCCTTGAGCATCATCCGGGGATGGAACGGACTACGGCCATACTCCTTGTACAGTTTACGGAAACTTGTCAGGTCAAGATTGTCAATCAGACCATTGACCAGACGCACAGGGGCGTCTTCCGCAATATTTTCATCGATCCTTTGCGGAAAAAGCAGAATTTGCTTGGTAGTGTAAGGACGAAAGTGTATCTTTGCCATGTTTTTTAAAACTTTGTCGCAAAGATACAAAAACTTTACGACATAACAAAGCCCTGGCTTGAGAAAGTCGGGGCTTTGCGATAAAAAAAAGAGGATGTGCCTATTTTGACACACCCTCTTACTCAATGACCACCTTAGTCCAGTATTGGGACAGAAAAAGTAATCATTTTCGATCAAATTCCTATCCGTTTTACATAAAATAAGATAAAAAAGAGCATTTGTTTTATAGTATCAGGTTGATAATCGGACATTATTTCGTATTTTTGTAGCAGAAATAACAAAAGCCGATTATGGTGAAATCGTTGACAATAATCATAGCTGTAATGATGATGAATACATGTAACGGGAACGAGGCTAAAGAGCCTTTGGTAAGAGCTGCAACTCAGGCTAACCGATTCTACACGGGCGATGCTAAGGAACTGAGCGATGAAGTAGATAGCCTTCTGGCGCTGCATGTCAAGGACAGACAATACGAGCAAGTGGCAGCTTTGATAGTGCCTCATGCGGGATACTATTTCTCTGGCAATGTGGCAGCAGCAGCGTATCAGTCGATACCAGATAGCAAAGAATATAAGCGAATATTCCTGTTGGGGCCAAGCCATCATGAGTGGCTCGATGGTGTTTCGGTGAACACGGAGTTCGACTATTATGCGACACCATTGGGAAATGTGAAAGTCGATGTCGAAACAGCACAGAAGCTAATGGAGGCTGACAGCGTGTTCTCTTATCAACCCAAGGCTCACGACAGAGAGCATTGCCTGGAGGTGCAGTTGCCATTCCTCCAAAAACGACTGAAAGATGTGCCGCCGATCATACCTATTATTATATCGACAAACGATTTCCTTAAGTTGAAACGGATAGCCGAGACGTTGAAGCCCTATCTTACGGAAGAAAATCTGTTTGTCGTCAGCAGCGACTTCTCACACTATCCGAAGTACGAGGATGCCTGTGAGGTGGATGACAGGACGGGCAAGGCTGTGGAGAGCGGCGACGTGGAGCGATTTATCGCTCAGCTGGAGGAAAACGCCCGAAGTGGTGTGAGGAATCTGGCTACGAGTGCCTGTGGAGAGCTGGCCATTGCCACGCTGATGCTAATGATGCAGGATGGCGGCTATGAAGTGAAACACCTTCTGTATCAGAACTCCGGCGATACCGAT
>JAFPEE010000244.1 GCA_017389705.1 Prevotella sp. | reverse complement strand
CTGTATGCCCGTCACGACGTTAAAGTCCGTGCGCAGCCGAGCGTCCTGCTCCAGCCAGTATTCGTTGTTCGACTCGATCCAGTCGATGCGCCCATAACGGTAGGCGAAGTAGGCCACGCCGCGATACACCTCGTCGTAGTTCTCCAGCGAGTCCACGCGGTAGTACTCCGTCAGCGACTCCTTCAGCTCCGGCTGCAATAAATCATAGTGTACGTCAGCGATAGCCAGTACCGTCACGCCGTTCTGGCTGAGCCGCTGGCAGAACTGCCAGTACGTATGCGGGAAATGGGGCGATATAAATACGAAATTCATAAGTCTAATCTTCAATTTTTGCGTGCAAAGGTACAACTTTCTCAGCAGAATCCGCACGATGACGCGAGAAAAAGCGATAAATATACCTAACTCATGGTACGATTTAGAATTAATTTCGTACCTTTGCGCCCGAAAAAGAAAAAGACGATGGCAATACAAGATGCGATATTCAGGCGTTCAGAGCTATTGCTCGGCGACGAGGCGATGGAACGGATAGCCCAGAAACGGGTGATAATTTTTGGTGTAGGCGGCGTAGGGTCGTGGTGCGCTGAGAGTCTGGTGCGCAGCGGCATCCGACAGTTAACGATTGTCGACTCTGACCGTGTGTGCATCACTAACATCAATCGCCAACTGATGGCAACGACGAAGACCGTGGGGCAAGTGAAAGTAGATGCCCTGAGAGAACGCCTTCTCTGTATTAACCCTTCAGCAGAGATTACGGCGCTACAGCAGATATTTTCAGAAGAAACGGCAGATAGTTTCGCGCTTGACAGTTACGACTTTATCATTGACGCCATCGACTCATTAAAGGACAAGGCAGCCCTCATCCTCCTGGCTTGCCGCACGAAAGCCAAATTCTTCTCTTCGATGGGCGCTGCGCTGAAGATGGATCCAACTCGCATTAAAGTAACGGAGTTCTGGAAAGTGCAGGGTGATCCGTTGGCACGCGCACTCCGTAAGAAGTTCAAGAGTCAAGGAAAGTACCCCAAGCGCAAATTCCAATGCGTCTATAGCGACGAGCTTTTGACTAACCGCGGCCATAATGCCACCTGCGGCACAGAGCAGTGTATGTGTCCCAAAGCGAAAAATGGTCCAGGTGATCAAAATCTCCTGAACCATGAATGGTGCTCGTCGAAGGCTCAGATTAACGGAACCCTGGCCCATATCACCGCTATTTTTGGTTTTATGCTGGCAGGATTAGTGATTCAGGACGCTGCGAAGTAATCCATTGTAGAAAATACTGATGGATTCGGAAATCATCATTCAATTCCGGGTGGAAAGCAGTGGCAAGCTGCCTACCTTGACTGGCAGCAACAATGTGGCCATCAATCTCTGAAAGAACCGAACATCGATCACTCAGCACATTTTCTATATAAGGTGCACGAATAAATGTCATAGGGATATCATCACCTATATCCTCAACGCGACTTGTCGTATAAAAGCTGCCCAACTGTCGGCCGTATGCATTTCGACGCACACGGATGTCCATCGTTCCCAAATAGCCCTCAGACAAAAGTATCATGCCTGCACAGGTGCCAAAGACAGGCAGACCGTCAAGAATGGCCCGACGAACAGGATCGAAAAGGGAAAGTTCTTTAAGCAGACGCATCTGTACCGTACTTTCACCACCTGGCAGAATGAGACCGTCTTTAGGTTGTTGCCAATCCCTCATCTGGCGTATTTCAAAAGTATCTGCACCAAGTCGTTGCAACATCTGCTCGTGCTCGATGAATGCCCCTTGCAAGGCGAGTACTGCGATTCTCATTTACCTCTTTCCGCCATTAAGAGCTCTATCTCCTGTTCGTTGATGCCTACCATCGCTTCGCCAAGATCCTCACTGAGTTTGGCTAACAACTGGGCATCTTGATAATTGGTCACAGCCTGCACAATAGCAGAAGCACGCTTGGCAGGATTGCCGCTCTTGAAGATTCCACTGCCAACAAATACACCTTCAGCACCCAACTGCATCATCAGAGCCGCATCGGCAGGAGTAGCCACACCACCAGCAGCAAAGTTCACCACGGGCAGTTTGCCATTCTCATGAACGTATTGCACAAGTTCGTAGGGCGCTTGTAACTGTTTAGCAGCCTCGTAGAGCTCGTCTTCGCTCATCGACACCAGCCGACGGATTTCACTCTGCATCAGTCGCATATGACTCACCGCCTGCACCACGTCGCCCGTGCCCGGCTCGCCCTTTGTCCTGATCATCGTGGCACCCTCGGCAATACGGCGTAAAGCCTCACCTAGATTCTTCGCACCACAAACAAAGGGCACGTCGAACTTCGTCTTGTCGATGTGATAGATGTTATCAGCAGGACTAAGAACCTCGCTTTCATCAATATAGTCAATCTCGATAGCCTGCAGAATCTGTGCCTCAGCAATGTGGCCGATACGGCATTTCGCCATCACGGGAATGCTCACAGCCTCCTGAATGCCACGAATCATCTTGGGATCACTCATTCTTGATACACCGCCTGCTGCACGGATGTCGGCAGGGATCCTTTCCAAGGCCATCACAGCGCAGGCTCCTGCCTCTTCTGCAATACGTGCCTGTTCAGGGGTTGTCACGTCCATAATCACTCCGCCTTTCAGCATCTGGGCTAGTTGGCGGTTCAAATCACGTCTTTCGTTTGTCATTTTCCTAATCTTTTGTGTTTAAATACCCAGACCTCCTTCAAAATGCCTTTCTACAGCCTTTGACTGCTGGACGCGGGAGTTGGGAGCCACATCGTGGGTCACCCAGATGTTACCGCCGATAACGGAGTCGTGGCCGATGGTGATACGGCCCAGAATGCTGGCGTTGCTATAAATGGTGACGTTGTCCTCGATGATGGGATGGCGGGGTATGTTAAGCATATTGCCATCGCTGTCTTTTTTAAAGCTCTTGGAACCCAGCGTCACACCCTGAT
>JAFPEE010000243.1 GCA_017389705.1 Prevotella sp. | reverse complement strand
ATTGATTTGTAATTCCCCCGATTTGCACTTTCCTAGGGTGGTCGGGGGGGATTTTTCTTATCCCTTACAAAGGTACAAAATTTCTATCAAATTACAAATCAATTAGTTATAAAGTTTCTTAATATTTGGCGACACTCCCTAAATAGTATACAATGTCCGTAGTGGGTACAGTAAGGAATCGTCGATTTTGAAAAAGTAACTAAATCAAAAACTATGCCTTCCAGGAATATTGAGCGCCGTCCGCTGTCCTGCGAAAACGAATAGCAAGATTCTTCGGCGCATGCGGCAGTATGATACTCGTTTTCGTTGTCGGTTAGTTTGTATTATACAGAAATCAACTATATAGAGGGGCATACATTTACAAAGCCGCACTTCTTAAGGAGCATTTAAGATTTCCAACGCCAGGTTTTTCTGATAATTGCTGATATTGTATGTGTAATTGTGCGTAAGTGAAAATTCTTTCCTAGAACTATGAACAACACAGCAGACAAGATAAGCACAATACCGATGGCAAGTCTTATAGTCAGGGATTCACCAAAGAACATAACACCGATAGCTACAGCAGTCAAAGGTTCCAAGGCCCCCATAATAGCAGTTGGTGTTGCTCCGACTTCGTGAACTGCTATAGTCATAAAGACGAGTGAGAGTATTGTCGGAACTAAGCCCAACCAACATGCGAAGAACCATGCACGAGGCGAAGGTGGCAATTGTAGGTGGAGGTCTGGTGAAGTGAAGGAATAGGTCAGCAATGACAGCATACTTATTAACAACACATAAAAGGTAAGTTTCAAAGATGACATGCGGATGCTAGACTGGTTGACGATTACGATATAGACGGCATAGGTCAGCGAGGAAGCCATCACAAGAAAAACTCCCATTGTACTGAGTGGGACATCAGAATCCCCCTTATAAAGCAGTCCAATACCCACCACTGCAAGAATGATGGCTGTAACAGTTGAAAGCGTGACCTTCTCACGGAAGAACGCAGCCATGATAACAGCCACCATTACGGGATAGACAAACAGAATGGTCGATGCTATGCCAGCATCCATGAAGTGGAAACTTTGGTAGTAGGTGATGCTCGATGCTGCAAACAATAGCCCAAGGGAACCAAGAACCTTCAGCTCTTTTCCGTTAACTGCAAACGACTTCCTTTCCACCAGGAGCATAATTCCCAGCATGAGGACAGCCATAGAGAATCGATAGAAAAGGACAGAAGATGTGTTCACGCCCTCCTCGTAAAGAGGTAAAGCACCAAATGGATTTGTACCATAACAGACTGCTGCCAGTATTCCACAGATGATTCCTTTGTGTTTGAGTTGCATTAAGATTCTTCCATATAATTGATTTTCTTTCCTGCTTTCTCAGCGTAGGCAATCTCACACCTGGTACTCTCTCCGATATAGCCTCTTGACTTGGGCTGAAGGGTAATCTCTATTTGTTCAATCATAAACATTCCTAAATGTGAGTGCAAATTTACGAAAAATAGAACAAAAATAAGTATCTTTGTGCGTTGTTTTAATAGTATTTAGCGATATGCCGTACATCAGAATTAAAGCCTATCCCAAAGATCAGGCAACAAAAGAGAAAGTAGTAGAGGCCATCAACAAGGCTTTTGTAGATAATTGGGGCTGCTCTAGACAGAAGACGGTATCATCGAACTGCCCGAAGATATGACCTACTACGGAGAGCATAGTTTTCAGATGAGGTATAAGGACATCATCGGCGAGCCCTTTGTTTGGCTTTATGTCGATGCAGACACCCAGAGAGAAAGCAGGGATAAGCGGATATGATGTAGAGGTCGTGGCAGAAGGTGAGCAATACGATTATTTGGCAAAAATAACAAAGAAAGAATGATGATAAGAATAGACCGAATCCCAACGAGGCATTTCCAAATTCTAACCTGCCACGACTTTGTTTTATCAGGAAGAGCAACTATCACAAAGTGAAAACGTATGAAGATAATCAACGACCAACTAATAAACGACGTGGTGGAACAGGCAAAGAAATCCCCACGACTGAGGATGAACTACAACTTCCACCAGAGTCTTCAGGACAAGTGCCATCGTTTCCTCAATGCTTTGGAACCAGGAACTGTTATACCTGTTCATCACCATCCAGACAAGGATGAGACCTTTGTCATATTGAAAGGGGAAGTCAGAGTTTCAACTTACAATGATCAAGGAGAGATTATTGCCTCTTGTGTTATCAGTCCAGAGAGCCATACTTATGGTGTGGATATACCAAAGAACGTGTGGCATGGCCTGGAGTGCCTAGAAGAAAGCGTCTTGATGGAATGCAAGGCTGGCCCATTTGTTGAGCATGAGGTTGACGGCATTTTGGAGATAAAGGAAGGTAAGGACATTTATCTTGCTGGAGGATGTTTCTGGGGAACAGAGTATTATTTCAAGCAGATTGAAGGCGTTGTGCAAACATCGGTGGGATTCGCCAACGGACATACCGCCAATCCTTCGTACAAGGAGGTCTATACTGACACAACTGGATATGCTGAGACGGTGCACGTGAAGTATAACCCCGAAGTGGTTAGCCTTGAATTCCTGTTGCAGATGTTTTTCAAGGCCATCGATCCTACAAGTCTCAATAAGCAGGGACACGATGAAGGCACTCGATATCGTACTGGCATCTATTATACCGATGCCAAGGATCTGCCCATCATCGAAAAGGTTTTTAGCGAGGTGCAGAAGGGGTATCCGGAGCCTTTAGCCGTAGAGAAACTACCCTTGGAAAACTACTATTCTGCCGAAGAGTATCATCAGGATTATCTTGATAAGAATCCTACAGGCTATTGCCATCTGCCTCAGTCATTGTTTGAATTTGCAAAACAAGCAAAGGAGAAAAAGTAATCGGAATGGCCTGGAAACTGAAATACCGCTGTAAGGCTTGTGGATATGAAGCTGAGGTGTATGAAGGACGTGGCTTGTTCCGTCAGCAGATAACAGCCATGTCCTGTCCAGACTGTAAGACCATCCAGAATATAGTCGTAGGTGGCATCATATCTGACGTAGCCCCTTCCTATCGTAGCGAGGTGGGCCGTCTGTGTTTGCAATGTGGCAGCGATAATATTAGGATTTGGAATATGAAATCCTGTCCGAAGTGTCAGGGAGAAATGGAAGATACTGGAGAAAAGGAATTTTGGACGTGAACAGGATAATCAGAGAAGCAAGACCTACGGACATGACTGATATTATGAAAGTCTTGGATGCTGCAAAGAAGATAATGCGGCAATCTGGTAATATGCACCAATGGGGAGAAGGCTACCCTTCTGAGGCTGTTATTATGGCTGACATTGAAAGGAATGGCGGCTTTGTCATTGAAGATGATGGCAAGACTATTGGCTATTTCGCTTTCCTGCCATCCCCAGAACCCACTTATGCCAGGATCTATGAAGGTAGGTGGCTTGATGATGAACTGCCATATCATGTAGTCCATAGGATTGGCAGTTTTCCAGATACTCATGGTATATTCGGGAGTATCATGGAATTCTGTTTCTCTAAAGACCGCAACGTTCGGATTGACACCCATCGAGACAACACTATTATGCAGCATAACATAGCTAAGCATGGTTTTTCCTATTGTGGAATTATCTATTTGGCCTCAGGTGATGAAAGATTAGCATATCAAAGAATAGAAGGTAATACTTATGAGTGACTTATTTCCAATCTTCACGAATTCCTGGTTGTTGATCAACTAGCGTGGTTTAATAAAAATGGGATTCCTTCCTTCTCCCCGTAGGAATGAGAACGGAAATATTCAAATAAATTTGGTATTTTTATCGCTTTTTCGTATCTTTGCCAACAAAAACTGATATGAAGAAGATTTTATTGGTAATGCTGGCTGCTATGTTCGTAGGGACGGTGGGCTATGCTCAGGGGCATGTAAAGGAAGAGAAAGCCAAATCGACAGGCGAAGTGGAGGCCGTAGATATGGGGCTTAGTGTGAAATGGGCAAACATGAATGTGGGAGCCAAGAAGCCTTCCGGCTTTGGTACGTACTATGCCTGGGGCGAAACCAAGCCGAAGGCATACTACTCGTGGGACAGCTATGCTTGGAGCAAGCAGAATACGCAGCTTCTGACCAAGTATTCGTCCCTCGACAGGAGACAGCAGCTGGACATCGCTGACGATGCCGCCCGTGCCAATCTGGGTGGCGAATGGCGCATGCCTACCGCTGACGAGTACGATGAGCTGATAAATCCTGACAACTGCATGTGGGAATGGACGGCGCAGGACGGTGTCAACGGCTATAAGGTCACCAGCAAGAAAACGGGCAATGCTATCTTCCTGCCCATCACCGGCTTCCGCTACTACGCCGACGTTCAGTTCCGCGGCATTTATGGCGTCTACTGGACGTCGTCGCTCTACACCGTCAATCCCAACAAGGCTTGGTGCTTGGAATTCAACTACTCCAATATCGAGGTGCACTTTGGCAACCTTTCCAGCAACCGTTTCAGCGGCCGTTGCATTCGTGCCGTCAGGAAATAGCGCCACTCAACTTTTGACGTGTGAGTAACCAAGCTTTTCCCGTCTTTTCCTGCTAGGAATTCGTATTACGAGTGAGCAGCCTTCGTATTACGACTGAGTAGCCTTCGTATTACGAGTGAGGACGATTCGTATTACGAGTGATGAACAGAGAGCTGAGAACGAAGAACTGAGAAGTAAGAATTAAGATCTGTCATCTCGACCTTGTGGAGAGATTCCCCTCGGCGAGGCTCGGAATGACAAAAGGAACAAAGAAGAAGACGAGCCTGCCAAACCGCGGCTCGCCTTCTTGCTGTTTTCTGATGGCGCTACTATTCCCACTCAATGGTTGCGGGTGGTTTTGAGGAGATGTCGTAGCAGACGCGGTTGACGCCACGTACCTTGTTGATAATCTCGTTGCTGACCTTTGCCATGAAGTCGTAGGGCAGGTGTGCCCAGTCGGCTGTCATAGCGTCGCTGGAGGTGACGGCACGCAGGGCTACAGGGTTCTCGTAGGTGCGCTCGTCGCCCATGACGCCTACGGAGCGTACGGTGCTGAGGAGGATGGCTCCTGCCTGCCATACTTTATCGTAGAGGGTGATGCCGTCGGTGTCAACATACTCGCGCAAGCCGCGGATGTAGATGTCGTCAGCGTCTTGCAGGATGCGTACCTTCTCGCGTGTGATGTCGCCCAGTATGCGGACGGCAAGGCCTGGACCGGGGAAAGGATGGCGTGTGATGAGGTGCTCGGGCATCTTGAGCTGACGGCCCACGCGGCGTACCTCGTCCTTGAAGAGCCATTTGAGGGGCTCGCAGAGTTGCAGGTGCATCTCCTTGGGCAGTCCGCCTACGTTGTGGTGGCTCTTGATGACTTTGCCGGTGATGTTGAGCGACTCGATGCGGTCTGGATAGATGGTGCCCTGAGCGAGCCAGCGGGCATCAGTAATCTTCTTGGCCTCAGCATTGAAGACTTCTACGAAGTCGCGGCCTATGATCTTGCGTTTTTGCTCGGGTTCGGTGACGCCTGCAAGGTCGGTGAAGAACTTCTCGGAGGCATCGACGCCAATGACGTTGAGTCCGAGGACGCGGTAGTCGTCGAGCACCTGCTGGAACTCGTTCTTGCGAAGCATGCCGTGGTCGACGAAGATGCAGGTGAGGCGCTGTCCGATGGCTTTGTTAAGCAATACGGCAGCAACGCTGGAGTCTACACCGCCGGAGAGTCCGAGGATGACGCGGTCGTTGCCCAGCTGCTCTTTCAGCTCGGCTACGGTGGTGTCAACGAAGGAGGCAGCGCTCCACTCCTGGCGTGAGCCGCAGATGTCGACAACGAAGTTCTTCAGCAGCAGCTTGCCCTGGAGGGTGTGGAACACCTCGGGGTGGAACTGCACGGCATAGGCTGGTGCCTCGTCGGTTGCCTTCCCCAATGGGGTGGGCGACCAGTAGGCAGCGTACTTGACGTCGGCTGTGGAGCCAATGACGTTGAAGCCTGCGGGAATCTGGGTGATGGTGTCACCGTGTGACATCCATACCTGTGAGTGCTGCTCGAAACCCTTGAACAATGTGTTGGCGGTGTCTACCGTCTCTAGGTTGGCGCGTCCGTACTCACGGGTGTTGCTCTTCTCTACCTTACCTCCCAGCGTGTAGGAGAGGTACTGTGCTCCGTAGCAGATGCCCAGCACGGGCAGCTTGCCAAGGAAGTCGGAGAGGTCGGGTTTGAAGCCCTCGGGGTCGTGCACGGAGAAGGGTGAGCCGCTGAGTATCACGCCAATGACGGTGGGGTCGTCCTTGGGGAACTTGTTGTAGGGCAGAATCTCGCAGAAGGTGTCGAGCTCGCGTATGCGCCTGCCGATGAGCTGGGTGGTCTGCGAGCCAAAGTCGAGGATAATAATCTTCTGTTGCATAGCTGTTATTTATAATGTTGATGTGGCCTGTATGAATTGCTCTGCCTGCTCGAGGGTTTCGAGCTTGCCGACGTCGAGCATACGGAGGTCGTTCTTGACGAGTCCTACGATGTGCGAGCGGTGGCACACGGAGAGGTAGAAGTCGATGATGCCAAAGCGGTCGGGGAAGCGCTCCATGAGTGGGAACAGCCTGGGCGAGAACGAATGGATGCCGCTGAAAGCGAAGGCGTAGAGTGGGGTGCTGAGTGTTGCGTCAGCAGACACCTGCATGTCGCTATTGACGGTGAGCTGTGTCTCGCGGAGCCAGGGAAAGGGCGACTTGACCTCGCCGGTCTCGATGTTGGTCCAGCCCATGAGGCGCATGGCGCTGTTGAAGAGCAGATAGCGCTTGGTCTGGCGGGGGCTTACCAGGAGTACGACATCCTCGTCGGGCTGGTGCTGTCGTGAGAACCAGTCGTAGTCTACGTTGTCGAGTATGTCGACGTTGTGCAGGAGGATGGGCTCGTCGTCGCTGAACAGCTGCCGGGCTTTCTTCAGTCCGCCTCCTGTCTCGAGCAGCTGAGCGCTTTCGTCGCTGAAGCGTACCTGTGGGGCATAGTCCTGCTGGCTGACGTAGTCGACAATCTGCTGTGCGAAGTGGTGGATGTTGACCACGAAGCGCTGGTAGCCCTGCGATTGCAGCTTGCGGATGTTGTGGTCGAGCAGAGGCTGGCCTGCCACAGGCACCAGAGCCTTGGGCATGTTATCGGTAAGGGGTTTCAAACGTGTACCCAGACCGGCAGCCAGTATCATTGCTTGTCTCATTTTTGTTTCTTTAGGTTGCAAAGGTACAAATAAGTGAGCGAAAAACCAAGGAATTTACAATTATTTGCTAACTTTGCAGGCACAATCAAAGAAACAACCAATACATGATGAAACGAGTATACACTTTGCAGCTAACCCTATGGGTGCTTGGCGCCCCGGCTCAGACGTTGCTGATCAACGAGCTGATGCAATCGAACATAGACTGTCTGATGGATGATCTGAACGACTTCCCCGACTCGTGGGTGGAGCTGTACAACCCTTCAAGTGGCGTCATCAACCTGCAAGGCTATAAGATAGGCACAAAGGCGAATGCCTCGAAGGCGTGGGCGCTGCCTGCCATGAACATAGGGCCCCACCGGTATGTGGTGGTGTACTGCGATAAGGCTGGCGAGGATGAGGGGGTAAGTCCCCTGCATACGGACTTCCGCCTGGAGTCTGGGAAGGGTTGTAACGTCTATCTGTTCAAGGATGAACAGGTGGCAGACCGGGTGGTGAACCTGCCGAAGCAGCCAGCTCCGAATATTGCCTATGGACGCAAGACGGACGGGGGCAGCGAGTGGGGCTATCTGCTGGCACCCACCCCCAACGGCTCGAACTACGGACAGCTGAGTGCCGGCATGCTGGGGGAACCTGTCTTCAGCGAGAAAGGCCAGGTGGTAACGGGTGAAGACAAGGTGTCGGTGACGCTGTCGCTGCCAGAGAAATCGCCTGCAGGTACTGTCATCCGCTACACGCTGAACGGCAGTGAGCCTACGGAGAGCAGCGCTGTCTACGCAGCACCTTTTAACTTCTACGCGACGCAGGTGTTGAGGGCCAAGCTGTTCTGCGAGGGCTATCTGTCGCCACGCTCTACGTGCCACTCGTACATCTTTTTTCCAAAGAGTCGCCAGCTGACGCTGCCAGTCATCAGCATTGTGACGGACACCAAGTACCTGAACGACGCCAGGAAGGGTATTCTGGTGGATGGCACCTACAGCAAGACGCAGAAGAACTACGAGTACGACTGGCGCCGACCAATCAACCTGGAGTATTTCGAGAAGGGCGACGAGAGCAGCAGGCTGAACCAGCTGTGTGAGACCCGAGTGGCTGGCGGCGCCTCGCGTGGTGCAGCGCTGAAGACGCTGGCCGTCTATGCCCACAAGCGCTTTGGCACGAAGCGGCTGGAGTATGAGTTCTTTCCTGACCAGAAGCCTGGGTTGAAGGATTTTAAGAGTCTGATGCTGCGCAATTCGGGCAACGACTTTGACTACCTGTACATGCGTGACGCCATCATTCAGCGCACTATGGCCAGCCATGTGGATTTGGACTGGCAGGCTTGGCGCCCTGCCATCATCTACATCAACGGCCAGTATAAGGGCATGCTGAACATCCGCGAACGCTCCAACGAGGACAATATCTACAGCAACTACGACGGGCTGGAGGATATCGACATGTTCGAGAACTGGTGGGAGCTGAAAGAGGGTGATTGGGACAACTACAACGCCTTTAAGACCTTCTATGCTGAGCATGGGCACACGCTGGCGGAATACAGCGAGTGGATGGACTGGGAGGAGTTCATCAACCTGATGGCAATGAACCTGTATTATAACAACCTGGACTTCCCCGGCAACAATATCGTGATGTGGCGTCCATGGGAGGCTGGCGGCAAGTGGCGCTGGGTGGCAAAGGACACTGACTTCTCCCTCGGACTCTACGGCACCAGCTACGACTACAAGATACTGGGGTGGCTCCACAATCCCGATTACGACGGTGACCATAAATGGGGAGCCAATAGCTATGACGCTACCAGGCTGTTCCGCAGGCTGATGGAGGATGCCGACTTCAAACGGGAGTTCATAGACCGCACCTGCATCTACATGGGAGACTTCCTGAACGAGGCAGGTACTCTTGCGCTGTGGGAGCCAATGTACGAGCAGATTAAAACGGAGTTCCCGGCGCATCGCAAACTGTATCAGTACAACCAGTGGTGGCCCAGAGATTACAACATCGAGATGGGAGAAGCGCGCAACTGGCTGAAGTACCGTACCAATGCATTCTACACCCAGATAGGCAGTTACTACCAGCTGGGTACACCTATAGCACTGACTATTAACAAAGGACAGGATAGTCAGCTGAAGACGTTGATGTTCAACGGTATAGCGCTGTCGAAGCAGGTGTTTGACGGACGCTTCTTTGCCAACCGGCAGATGACCATTACGGGTGAGGCTTCGGAAGGTAAGGAGATTACGGGATGGAAGGTCATTACCACGCAGACGCAGGAGTATAGCGGCAACGTGCTCTCTATACAGATGCCACAGGCCTCGAGTGTTGTGATACAGCCTATTCTGGGTGATGCCAGCGGTGTCCGTGAGGTGTTACAGGAATCCGCAACGCAGGCTATTGGCGATATCTACGACCTGACAGGCCGCAAGGTCACCAACCCACGGCAGGGCGTCATCTATATCCGTAACGGAAAGAAGTTTATCGGGCAGTAAGTGTCTGCGTGATGTTTTGCTCGCGGTGGCAGATGCGCACCTCGATGCCGAACTTCTCGTGGATGTGCTCAGCCAGGTGTTGCGCGCTGTAGACGCTACGGTGCTGGCCTCCGGTACAGCCGAAGCAGAACATGAGCGAGGTGAAGCCACGCTGTATGTAGCGGCGTACATGGGCATCGGCCAGGTGATAGACGCTGTCAAGGAATGTCAGAATCTCTCCATCATCTTCCAGGAAACGGATGACAGGCTCGTCGAGTCCTGTCAGTTTCTTGTAGGGCTCGTAACGCCCTGGGTTGTGAGTAGAGCGGCAGTCGAACACATAGCCGCCACCATTGCCGCTCTCGTCATCAGGGATGCCTTTGGCAAACGAGAAGCTGTAGACTCTGACTACCAGCGGACCTTGTGCGTCGTACTTGGAGAACGTGGCGGGACCGTCCTGCGGATGGGGCTTATAGGGATTATTCTCTGTAGTCTTGAAGCCATCAGCGCGGGCTGCTGTAGCCTCTACCTGCCGGAACTTAGGCATGTTGGTAAGCTGTGTCAGCAGATGAATGAGGTAGGGATAGGGGTAGTTACGTTCGTTGAGCAGCTCGCGGATGTTCTCCATAGCGGGAGGAATGCTCTCGATGAAGTGGGCCTTGCGTTCGAAGTAGCCTCTGAAGCCATAGGCTCCCAGCACCTGCAACTGGCGGAAGAGCACGAAGAGTGACAGACGCTCTACGAAGCGGTGGGCAGAGGGCACCTCGGTATATTGTTTCAGCGCATTGTAGTAGTCGTAGACCAGTTCGCGGCGCAACTTGTGGGGATATTTGGCGCTGGCCTGCCAGAGGAACGAGGCCAGATCGTAGTAGAAGGGACCTCGGCGACCTCCCTGAAAATCGATGAAGAAAGGCTTTTTACCTTCAACCATCATTACGTTGCGTGCCTGAAAGTCGCGATAGAGGAACCCCTGCACGTCTTCGGCTGCTGTCAGATCCTTAGCCAGCAGGCGGAAGTCGGCCTCGAGTTTCAGCTCGTGGAAGTCGAGCTCGGTAGCTTTGAGGAAACAGTATTTGAAGTAGTTGAGGTCGAAGAGTACGGAGTCGGTGTCGAAAGCCGGCTGTGGGTAGCAGTTCGTGAAGTCGAGCTCGCGGGCTCCACGTAGCTGGATATTAGGCAGCTCGCGGATGGTGCGGCGCAGCAGCTCTTGCTCCTTCAACGTATAGCGTCCACCAGCCTCACGTCCACCACGGATGGCATCGAACAGCGAGACGCTGCCCAGGTCGGTCTGCAGATAGCGTCGCTCATCGTCGCTGACAGCCAGAATCTTAGGAACAGGCAACTGTCGCTTGGTGAAGTGCTGGCAGAGATAGACAAAGGCATGGTTCTCGTCGCGGCTGGTGCCGATGCAACCCACCACGGTCTGCCCTTGGGCATCCGTCATACGATAGTACTCACGATTGCTGCCTGCGCCAGGTAGCTTCTCTACGTTCTGAGGCTCTGCGCCACTCCATTGTCTATAGAGCTCTATTAGTTTCTGCATAATCTTTTCCTTAAAGTATCTCCATCAATTGTGTTAGGGATGTGATCTCGTAGTCGACAGGCTCCTCTGCAGGATAGTCGGGCCAGCGGTTGAAGTAGGCTGTAGACAAACCATAGCGTTTGGCGCCAAGGATGTCGGTCTGGAAATTATCGCCAATCATCAGCGTCGTTTCCTTCTGGGCACGTGTCTGACGCATGGCGTAGTCGAAAAACAGCTCTGAGGGCTTGTTGGCTCCGGCGTCCTCGCTGAGGATGATGGTGTCGAAGTGGTCTTGCAGACCGCAGGCACGCAGTTTCTTGTATTGTACCTCGTGGAAACCGTTGGAGCACATGTGCATCCTGTAGCCTTGCCCCTTGAGGTAGTCCATCAGCTGACGTGCTCCCTCCACCAGTCCTGGCTTGGAGGAGCATAAGTCGAGAAACAAGTCACTGGCCTGCAGGCAGAAATCTACGCTGGGCTCCATGCCCTGCCCGAAACTCAATGGACGTCGGAAACGCTCCACGATGAGCTCGTCGCGTGTAATCTCGCCCTTCGAGTAACGCGTCCACAGGTCGATGTTAGTCTTCCAGTATTCGTCGTAGAAGACATCAGCATCAGGAAACCAACGCTCCAGGTGCAAGGCATCGAACAGCTCACGAAGGGCTATGACAGCATTGCCGTGGGTGTCGTATAGCGTGTCATCGAAGTCGATGAACAGGTCAGTATATTGCTTCATAATCGCCTGCAAAGGTACAAATAAGCCAGCGAAAAACCAAATTCATTTGAATTTTTCCGAGCGAGAGTACCTTTTTCCATTACCATTATTGCAGGGTGACAGCCATGAGGCCGATAACCACATCGTTAGACAGCGCCCTGATGGTCAGCGACTGCAGCTTCTTCTGCCGGTTTAGCGGCATGCGCAGCATTTGTGCCGCACCACCAGGAATCTCGCCGCCATCAGCTCCCTTCGGTCCCAGCTCGCCACCTTGTGCGTTGGCAAAGGGAAGATTGAGCGACTTGCCTAAGTTGCGGCTGACGGTTCCTGAGGCCAGGCCAATACGATAGGGACGTGGCAGGCTGGCACAGAAGGCCTTGCCGTCGACGTAGTAGTCGCGCTCTATGGGACACCAGTTGTCTGGGTTCACCAGTAGCAGGGTGTCAGCTGTTCCGTCTTTGTATTGGGCTACAACCTGTCCGTTGGCGATACGGCTCTGCATGTGGTTCGTGCTGCCTGCCATGAGTAGCCAGGCCTGTGAGGCACTGCCACTGATGGGGATGGAGATAGAGTCTGGGTAATTGTCCCAAAGGGAGGCATAGGCGATGTTGGGTCCTTCGGCAGGAGTGCGGAAAGGAACACCCATGACGACAAACTCGTCCTTGGCGATGAGTGAGCGGAATACAGAGTCGTTGATGTCCGGTGTATAGGTGGGGTGGCACCATTCTCCTACTCCCTGTATGGGAATCTGCAGCGTGGTATAGGGTGGGCGAGGCGACAGGTACTCGTTGCGGAAGATGTCGGTGACGTTGGCATTCAGGTTGCGGCTGATGTTCTGCTTGTGGAACTTGTCCTGAAAGGTGGGCTCGTCAGCCCAGCCGGAAAGTCCTGAAGGAGCGACGTAGCTGTCTACCAGTCGTACTTCAGGCAGTTGGGCTGGAATCTTTACACGAATCACCTGATGTACCTGGGTGGTTCCCTCCACATCGCGATAGCGTCCCAAACCGAGGTTCTGACGGATGACAATCTTCTGCGGCTGACGGAAGTGCTGTGTGACCTCATAGATGGTCTCGTCGCCTTGCCGCTTATACCTATAATATATATAAGGTGTACGGATGGAGGCTGAATCCCATGCCTCGGGGAATCCAGGACGGATGGTGCAGCGACCGTTCAGAGCATCAGGCATGATGCCGAAAAGACCTTGAATCAGCGTACGGGCGGAAATGCCTATGCAGTCTCCAAAGTCGCGATAGCATTCGCCGCGTGCCGCATCCAGTTGGCTGATTTGTCCGAAGTTAGCTGGAGACTGTCCATAATACATCTGGTCGAGCACGTTGGCTTTCATCAGTTTATAGCCCTCCTCGGCACGTCCTGCCTCGAAGTAAGCCAGAGCGGTATGCATCACCTCGGCAGCTGCCACATTGTTGATGCTCCACGAATAGGGGAGCCAACTGCTGGTGGCAATGGTGCTCAAGCCTGTTTTTCCCACAGGAAGATGGGGTATCTCCTTGTCGATGTACTTGGTAGCCTTGTAGGCTTGTTCTGGTGAACAGGCGCCACAGTCTATGGGGGTATAGATGCTCCAGACAGCAGCACTTTCATGCAGGCGTTGGAGTCCCAGCAAGTCCTGGTATTCGGCCCAATGTCCTTTCTCCTTCAGCCACAAGCGGCTGTTCATGGCCTTCAGAATGGCTTTTGCCTCAGCTTGATAGGGTGTACCGTTCTCGCCAATCAGTTCTGCAATGCGGGCTGCCAGCAGGTTGGCACGATAGTTATAGGCAGAAGAATGGGTGACGGCGCCGCCACTATAGTAAAGAGCATCAGAGGCCCAGATACAGCAGTAGGCATCGTACAGGTGGTCGCCATCGGGGTCGAAGTTACGTTTCTCCCAAGCCAGATGACTCGTCAGCACTGGCCACATCTGTTTCATATAGGCACGATCGCCATCATACTGGAAGTGCCACAGAAGCTCGTCAATGTAGTTCAGGTTCATGTCGTAGTGGTGCATCTGGTCGTTGCGCTCCGGATTACGGCAGATGTAGCCGTTGGAGTACATCTGGGTTCCCCATTCCTTCTTGGCTCGTGCCAAATGCAGCTTTTCGTCTTGTGTCGGATGGGCCTGCTTGGCTGATACATTTTTGACCTGACTTTTAGCATATGCGTTGAAATGGCTCCTGGCTCTCTCCGGCCATCCTAACACATCGCCCAGGTAGCCGGCACGCCAACCAGCCAGTGGCATGCGCCATCCGACACAACCATGCAGCCATGTCTTTCCGTCCCAGTCACCATCGGCAGCTACCACCAGGGCACCACCTAGCGTGTTGATATAGGGGTCGGGTGTGTTGAACTCTATCCTTGCTGCCAGCTCTTTCATGCCTTGCTCTGCTTCGTCGAACAGGTCCCGGTCCCTGAGGCTTATGCTGAAGAGCGTGCCGTCGCAACTTACAAAGCATTCATCCTCAAACTGTTGTGACAGTTGCTGGACAGGATTCTTTCCGTCAGCCTCAAAGGCATCTTTGGCATCCACCCCTAGGTCGCCATTACGTGACAACTTTGGCCGGAGAATGTTGCTTACGATGACATCCAGCTTGACAGCTTCGTCAAATCCCTCTGTGCGGAAACGCCAGAAAGCCTGTTCGCCAGTCAGCGAGGCCACAACCTTCAGACGCAGTACAGCCTTATCTCCCCAGGCCTTGTGGCGAACCACGTAGCTGCGCATTCCATCAGTATAGCGGGCTTCGCAATAGTCTGTGGCATCGAGCTTTATGCCATTGATGTGGAATTGTACATTGCGGCAGTCGTTCTTCTTGTAGACGGCAAATACAGGGCGGTCGCTGGTTTCAATGCGCCTATCCGTAGGACTGCCATACAACGCTCGGGTAAAACGGTTCTGACCATTCACACAGACAAAGGCACGTCCCTCGGGACGGTATTGCTGGGCTGTCATGCCTAAAGACAGCAGCAAGGAAAGCAAAGCACAGATTTTTCTCTTCATGCCACAAAAGTACACATTTCTTTGGAAATGGCCAAACATCAGGGCAAAATAAAAACCGGTTGTCCTCACGACATCCGGTTCCTAAAACAAACTACTTAAAAACTAATCTACTAAAACAAATCAAAAAAATATCTCTATTCTGTGAAATTCTAATACGATGTTGTCGAGGCTTTTAACCTTTCGACGGTGCAAAGATAGGAACTTTTCCCACATGATGCAAGCATTTTGGAAAAAATCGGAACCTTTTTTGATTTAAATCAAGAGAGTGCCAGACTTTTCGGCCTGACACTCACTTTTTTGATAACTTGATATTGCAAAATACCTATCTAAGAATCGCGTACCTCTTCTCGTACGAAACGGCATTAAGCATGGAGTTCCAATACGAAACGTACCCCCTTGGTGAAGGCTGGGTCGATAAAGAGATCGCCTTTCATCTTGAGGGCCATCTGTTTACAGATGGGAAGTCCCAAACCGTCGCCTGTGGTCAGGTCGCGAATCTCGAGGAAGGGCTTGAAGATGTCTTCGCGCAGCTCCTCAGGAATATTGGAACCTGTATTGGAAACGAGGAACTGGTGCGTATGAGCCCCACGCTTCTTGTAATCAAGGCCAATGTGACCTTCTGCTGGCGTATAGATAGCGGCATTGTTCAGCAGATGGAGCAGGATATGCGATACATACTCTTTATTGATGAGGGCACTCATCTTGGGAGCATCCATCTTGATGGTGACATCCTTCTTCACCTTGCCGTTAATCTGGCTGAGCAGACCTTCGCAGAACTGTGCGACTTGCGTCTCTTCCATTTCAACCTCTTCATCTATGCTATTCTCGAGCTTGGACAATGTCTGGATGTGCTCCGAGAATCCAAGCAGGGCCTTTACCTCGGGCAGGTTGCTGTCGAGCTTTTTCAAGGTAGGCTCCAGCTGGGCAGAGATATTGCTGATGAACTTGGCTTTCAAGGCATTGTTGTCGTTAGAGAGCTTGATGGCTTTCTTCTGGTTGCGTGTCAAGAGGATGTAGCGCAGCAGGACGATAGCACCGACAATGAGTGCGGCAGCGAGTGCAGCGGCAAGGATGCCCAGTCCTATGATGATGGCCCATCGGGTGGTCAGTGAACCGTCCTTGTCGGCAATCGTAGCCTCGTTGTCAGCAATCTGCTTTTTCAGGCTGTTGATCTCGTCAGTATGCTTCAGGACACTGGCAGAGTCTTTCCAGGCGATGTACTTGTTGTATGCCTCAGCAACCATGTTGGCACTGCCAGAGCGGCGTCCGCTGGCAATGAGTGTCTTGTACGCATCTTCCACTTTGTCATAGTTCTTCGAGGCGGTCAGCTTCTCTGCCATTTCATTGAAAACGGCATTACCCTGCTCGTTCATGCCGAAGGTATAGAAATAGATAGCTTTGCTGTACAGCAGGTCGTTCTTGACGGCATCGTCGTTAGAGGCGTTGGCATAGCTCTCCATAATGTTGAGATGATCTTTGGCACTTTGAGTCCTTCTCATCTTCATATACATCTGCATACGTTCCTTGCTCACCAAATAGTGGAGAGCTGCCTTCTCAGCGTCATTCTGCCCATTGGCATTGATGTTTTGGTCCAACGTGCGACACAGGTCGAAGGCTTCCTGGTAGGAATTTCCCTTATAGTACTGCTCAACGGTCTTAGTGCCGTTCTCTACACTTGTTTGAAGTTGGCTCTTCTGCCCGTCCTGTGCCAAGATGGTGGCAGAGCAGAGGAAGAGACTTAATAATAGGGTAGTAAACTTTCTGTTCATTAGATGTGTCATTTTATTACCTTTGTTCTATTTGACTATTTCGCGGGCACGAGCCAGTGCCAGGTCAATGTGGTTGCAGATGTTCTCCTCGCCCAGCAGGTCGTTGAAATGATTGCGCTTCAACACTTCCTCAACCTTGGGATTGACACCTGACAGCACTACGGTGATGCCTTCCTTCTGGCTCATCTGGCACATGTTCTCAAGGTTGTGCATGCCAGTAGAATCGATGAAAGGCACTTTACGCATTCGGATGATGCGCACCTGAGGGTGCTTGCCATAGCGAGCCATGATATCCTCGAAGCGGCTACCTGCTCCAAAGAAGTAGGGACCATTGATCTCATAGACCTCTACACCCTCTGGAATAGTCAGGTGCTCCAGATTACCACGTTCCATGTCTGCATCCTCGTTCAGGTCAATCTCATTCAGAACAGCGTGTACGTCTGTAGTCTCAGCCATGCGGCGCATAAAGAGCAGGCAGGCGCAGATGAGTCCGAACTCGATAGCTATCGTCAAGTCGAAGATGATGGTGAGGAAGAACGTCAGCAACAGCACCGTCACGTCGCTCTTGGGGTTATTCTTGGCCATTGCCAGGAATGAACGCCAGCCACTCATGCCATAAGCAACCACTACCAGCACACCTGCCAGGCAGGCCATGGGAATGTACTGTGCCAAAGGCATGAGGAACAGAAATATGAGCAACAGCACGATGGCATGCACGATGCCTGCTACTGGGGTGCGACCTCCGTTGTTGATATTGGTCATCGTACGGGCAATGGCACCTGTGGCAGGAATACCTCCGAAGATGGGCGATGCTATATTCGCAATACCTTGGCCTATCAGCTCTGTGTTCGAATTGTGGTGGTCTCCAATGACACCGTCTGCCACCGTTGCGGAAAGCAGCGATTCGATGGCTCCCAGTACGGCAATGGTGACGGCAGGACCCACAAGTCCTTTAATAGTTTCCCATGTCAGCTGAGGCACCACAGCACCAGGCAGTGTGGAGTTGATGCTGAAACGGTCGCCAATGGTCTCGATGGTAGTAATGCCGGCATATTGCTTCAATAGCAGTGCGGCAATCGTCATGAGGATGATGGCGACCAGCGATCCAGGCAGGGCCTTAAGGGGGGACAGGTGGAACATGCGAGCCAAAACGGGCCATAGGGCTATAAGTGCTACGCTGACGATGCCTATGATGGCACTCCACCAGTCTATTGTACCTATATTATATATATAGGCAATCCACTTCTCTATGAAATCGCTGGGTACAACGTCCATGGTCAACCCCAGCAAATCTTTAATCTGCGTGGTGAAGATGGTTACTGCGATACCAGAGGTGAAGCCTACTACGATGGGGTAGGGTATGTACTTGATGATGGTACCCAGGCGGAGCACACCCAACAAGATGAGAAACACACCAGCCATGAGTGTAGCAATGGTCAGTCCCTGCATGCCATACTGCTGTATGATGCCGTAGACGATGACGATGAAGGCACCAGTAGGACCTCCTATCTGCACTTTTGAACCACCAAAAAGTGATATCATCAATCCTGCCACGATGGCTGTGATGATACCTTTCTCGGGGCTGACACCGCTGGCAATACCAAAGGCGATGGCTAGTGGAAGTGCCACGATACCCACAATGACTCCGGCCATCAAGTCGGCTACGAAGGTTTTACGGTCGTAGTTCTTGATGGCCGAAATCATTTTGGGCTTGAAATCTATCCCTTTCTCCATTTACTTGGTCTTCAGCAAATCACGAATCTCAGCCAGCAGCTCTTCCTGGGTGGGACCAGCAGGTGCTGCAGGAGCCTCGGGCTCTTCCTTCTTGCGATTCAGCTGATTCATGCCCTTAATCATGAGGAAGATACAGAAGGCGATGATAAGGAAGTCAATGATGTTCTGGATGAACTGCCCATAAGCCAGCACTGCTGCACCAGCCTCCTTGGCCTCGGCCAGTGTCTTGTATGTTCCATCGCCCAGTGTTACGAAGAGGTCTGTAAAGCTGATACCTCCGGTAACGGTACTGATAAGTGGCATCAGCACGTCGTCAACGAGACTAGACACAATTTTACCAAAAGCACCACCGATGATAACACCGACTGCCATGTCCATTACGTTGCCCTTCATGGCAAACTCCTTGAATTCACTAATAAATCCCATAATGTTCAATTTTTAATGTTTAACGTATAATGTTTAATTTGCTATCTTCGTTTTGCAATCTGCATCTTACAATCTCAGGCTACAGCCCTTGACTTATGTCACTTTTCACTTTTTACTTTCTACTTTTCACTTAATTTAATACTGAAATCAGATGCAAATATAGATATTTTTTTGTAACTTTGCGCTCGAAATCAAGAAAAAGTTTTGAAAAAAGCTCATTTTTGAAAAAAGAAAGCGAATTTATAACCCAATTTATAAAAGTTAATTAGTAATTATGACAAAAGTAGCAATTAACGGCTTTGGCCGTATCGGTCGTCTCGCAT
>JAFPEE010000242.1 GCA_017389705.1 Prevotella sp. | reverse complement strand
GCCGCTTCTTGTACTACTTCTTTCTCTGTCTATGTAAATCTTTCAAAGAACTCGTTTCCAGTGTGCCAGCGCCCAAGTTTTTGAGCGAAAGCGGATGCAAAGGTACGCACTTTTTTCCTACCCTCCAAATTTTTAAAGCACTTTTTTGCAGAAAAACAAAAAGTTTTCGCATTAATTGACAATGCGAAAACCTTACACCTTATTATATATAAAAGAGAATTATTCTCTCTTTCCAAAGATGCGAAGCAAATAGAGGAAGAGATTGACGAAGTCCAAGTAGAGTGTCAATGCTCCTAAGAGTGCCATCTTCTGAGCACCTTCTCCTGCATCAGGCGCCTGAAGCAACATTTGCTTGATCTTCTGCGTATCCCAAGCTGTGAGTCCTACGAAGATGAGCACACCTACATAACTAAGGATAAGTGTCAGTCCTGAGCTCTTGATGAAGAGGTTGACTATGGTTGCGATAATCAGACCTATGAGTGCCATGAAGAGAATCTTTCCCATAGAGGACAGGTCTGTCTTTGTCGTATAGCCTATCAGTGCCATTACGCCAAAGGTGCCTGCCGTAATGAAGAACACCATAGCTATGGAAGACGCCGTGTATATCATAAAGATAGACGACAAGAGGGCACCGTTGATGACAGAATAGAGAATAAACATCAGCGTAGCTGTTGTCAGCGAAAGGCGGTTAATAGCCGCACTAACACCGATAACAAGAGCGAGCTCCGCAATAATCAATCCCCACATGACGATGGAGTTCCCATAAATCATCTGAAGGATACCCGGACTGGTAGCCACACCGTAGGCAGTAAAGCCTGTTATGGCCAAGGCCAATGTCATCCAAACATACACTTTACGCATCAGCACAGGGAAAGCCGCTGACACATCCCACTGCCGTTCGGTAGAGATTCCTTGAAAATTCAGTTCTTTATAATCCATTGTAATTCCTTTCTTTTTATGATTAGGCGGGGCAAAGATACGCATTTATTTCGGTCAAAGGCGCATCTTTTGTATTAAAAAAGAATAAAATCGTTGCCAGCTCCAATATTTTTTCGTACATTTGCGGATGCAGTGTGCAAAGTGCACTCTACTGCAACAAAAAACTAAAACCGATATACTTATGACTTACAAGGTAATTGACATTGAGGGCGTAGGTGAAGTTTACGCCGAGAAACTGATTGCAGCAGGTATCAAAACTGATGCTGAGCTGTTGGAGAAATGCGCTAAGCCATCTGGACGCAAAGCATTAGCAGAGGCTACTGACATTAGCCCGAAGCTGATTTTGAAGTGGACAAACCACTGCGACCTGTATCGCATCAATGGTGTTGGTCCTCAGTTCGCCGAACTGCTGGAAGCATCAGGTGTTGACACAGTGAAGGAGCTAAAGCACCGTGTAGCAGAAAACCTTCAGAAGAAGCTGGAGGAGGTCAATGCTACAAAGAACCTGACCAACCGCGTTCCCGCTGTCAGCGAGATTCAGAAGATGATTGATCAGGCCAAGGAGCTGCCTGCAGTGATGGAATATTGATCCCATGATTCGTAGATTTATATTACTGTCTTTAGCTGTCCTGCTTTGCGGGGCAGCTAAGGCACAGTCGGTATATGCCCATCCCTGGATGCAGAAGCGTGTGGCCTATCTCGGCGACTCCATTACCGACCCCAAGAATGACGGCTCCAAGCAGAAATACTGGAATTTTCTGCAAGACTGGCTGAACATCACCTCCTATGTTTACGCCAGAAGTGGACGTCAATGGAATGACATTCCAAGGCAAGCCGAATTGTTGAAGGCAGAGAATGGTGACTCCATAGACGCCATCATCATCTTCATTGGCACCAACGACTATTCCAACGGTGTACCCATTGGCGAATGGTATGAGGAGAAGGGCGAGCAAGTGATGTACGCCCACGGCCAGCCCAAGAAGCTGGTGGACAGACAGCACCGCTATATGAAGATGGACAAGGACACCTATCGTGGTCGCATCAACATTGCTTTGGACAAGCTGAAGCGCATGTATCCCTCCAAGCAAATCGTGCTGCTGACGCCCATTCACCGTGCCGGATTCTACCCCAACGAGAAAAACTGGCAATGTCCTGAGGACTATACTAACTCTTGCGGCATCTATCTGGATGAATACATCCAATCTGTCAAAGAAGCCGGCAACATCTGGGCAGTTCCCGTCATCGACATGAACGCAGTCAGTGGGCTCTATCCCATGCTTGACGAGCACGTGCAGTACTTCAAGGATAGTCAAATTGACCGTCTACACCCCAACGACAAAGGGCACGAGCGATTGGCCCGCACCCTTTATTATCAGCTCAGCGCGCTTCCCTGCGTGTTCTGAGAAACGGTGTTTTCCTCTAAGATTCAGAGTGAGCTAAAATTACCCACCGACAAACCCACAGTTACATGCCGAGAAACTGGTAGTTTCCTACCGAGAAACTATGGGTTTGTCGGTAGGTAACTAAATCCGGTCTAACGCCTGACGGATATCTGTCAAGATATCGTCAATATCCTCGATGCCAACAGAGAGTCGGATCAAGTCTGGTGCGACGCCAGCCTCACGCAGCTGTTCGTCGGAAAGCTGACGGTGCGTATGACTTGCGGGATGCAGCACACAAGTACGTGCATCGGCCACATGGGTAACGATGGCTATCAGTTGCAGCGAGTCCATAAATTTCACAGCAGTCTCACGGGTACCCTTCAGACCAAATGCGATGACGCCACACGAGCCATTAGGCAGGTACTTCTGGGCCAGCTCATAACACTCGTCGCCAGGCAGGCCACTATAGTGAACCCAAGCCACACGGTCGTCAGCCTGCAGGAACTCGGCAACGCGCTGGGCGTTTGCACAGTGACGGGCCATACGGAGATGCAGCGTTTCCAGTCCGAGGTTCAACAGGAATGAGTTCTGCGGAGCAGGGATGGAGCCCAAGTCGCGCATCAGCTGAGCCACCAGCTTCGTGGTATATCCCAACTTGCCAAAGCGCTTGGTATATGTCAACCCGTGATATGACTCATCTGGGGTAGTCAGCCCTGGGAACTTGTCGGCATGGGCATCCCAATCAAAGTTACCACTGTCGACCACACAGCCACCGACCTGCGTAGCATGACCATCCATGTACTTTGTGGTGGAATGGGTTACGATGTCAGCACCCCACTCGAAGGGACGGCAGTTGATGGGCGTTGGGAAGGTGTTGTCAACGATGAGGGGCACGCCATGCTTATGGGCAATGCGGGCAAACTTCTCTATATCAAGAATCTTACATCCCGGATTGCTGATGGTCTCACCAAAAAGAGCCTTGGTGTTAGGACGGAAGGCGCGGTCAATCTCCTCCTCGCTGGCCTCCTGCGAGACGAAGGTACACTCGATGCCCAGCTTCTTCAGCGTCACGCCAAAGAGGTTATAGGTGCCTCCGTAAATCTCGTTCGATGTGACGAAATGGTCGCCAGCCTCGCAAATGTTGAACAAGGCATAGAAGTTAGCAGCCTGGCCTGACGAGGTGAGCACAGCCCCTACTCCACCCTCCAGGGCAGCTATCTTCGAGGCCACCGCGTCGTTGGTGGGATTCTGCAAACGCGTGTAGAAATAGCCTTCTTTCTTCAAGTCGAAAAGGTCGGCCATCTCCTCGGTGTTATCGTACTTAAATGTTGTGCTCTGAATGATGGGGAGCACGCGTGGATCACCGTTTTTCGGTTTCCATCCCGCCTGCACACAAAGGGTGGCAGGCTTTAATGATTTTTCCATAATTACTATCTGTTTATTGTTCTATTATTTGCAGTTTTGCGTCACCAGGCTTGAACAGCAGGCCCGTACATTTGGCAGCCTCTGCCTTATAGGGTTTCAGTTCCACCTTGTCCCATTGTATCTGGTCCGTACGCTGAGCCAAAGGAGCATGAGGAATAAGAGAACCGTCGCGGACCAGAATAACAGCAGGGATACGGCCTACCTTGATAGTCTGCCATCCACCCTCATAGACCTTGCCACTCTGGTAGTCAATCCACTTACCACGAGGCAGGTAGACGTCGCGTTCTGTGCCCGACTCCATCAGAGGAGCCACCAGTATCTGCGAGCCAAACATATACTCGTCCTCGACCAGCCAAGCGCCCTTATCCTCTGGGAATTCGACCAGCAAGGCACGCACCATCGGCAGACCGCGTTCCGAGCAGTCCTTGGCCTGGGCATAAACATAAGGCATCAAACGATATTTCATCTCCGCACAATCACGGAATGCCTTCGTGAACGACTCACTGATGAGCCAGGGCTCCGTTGGAGGAGCACCGTGGGCACGAGTGTGGCTGCTAAGGAATCCAAAGGGCAGCCAACGACGGTAGATATCCTCTGGTGAGGCAGTCACGAAGCCGCCCATATCGTGGCTCCAGAATGAGAAGCCTGAGAGTCCGAAGCTCAGTCCGCCGCGCAGGTCGCCTAAGAGGCCGGTATTCGTGGTGGCAGCGTCGCCTCCCCAATGGAGAGCATAACGCTGTGAGCCTGCCCAAGCAGAGCGTGCCCAGATAATACCTTCGCCAGGATGCGAACGACTGACCTGCTCCCACAAAGCCTTGTTGTAGCGCAGGGGGTAGAGGTTATGCTCGTAAAATCCGCCACGCCCATTACTGTAGAAGCCATTCCAAGGAGCAGCCTCACCAAAGTCGCATTTGATGGTAGAGACGCCCTGACGCATCAGCCCCTCAATCTTGGACTGATACCAGCTGACCGTCTCGGGATTGGTAAAGTCGAGCACTGCATCTTCATAAGGCATTGAGCCATCAGCATTGCGGACATGCATGTTGCGGTCTACGATTTCATGGAAGAAACGGTTCTTTGGCGTAAAGTACGGCAACTGCCAAAGGCAGGTGTGGAATCCGTCCTTAGCCAACTGCTTCAACATACCCACAGGATCCTTGAAACGGTCCTTGGCAAACTCGTAGTCACACTGCCAGTCTACACCGAACCATCCCGTATCGAAATGGATAACGTCAGCAGGAATCTTATGCTTGCGCAACTGACGGGCAATGTCAAGGCCTTCCTCCTGGGAGAAATAGGTGATGCGGCTCATCCATGTGCCAAACGACCAAAGGGGCAACATGGGCGACTTGCCCGTGATGTTGGTATATTCGTTCAGAATGTCCTTTGGAGAACCGAAGAACACGAAGAAGTCCATCATCTCGTCGCCCATAAACAGGCGGTCGGCACCAATGTATGAAGCACCGAAGTCGCAAGTGACAGGGGCGGATGTGTGCATGAAGATGCCATAGCCACGGTTCGAAAAGAAGAAGGGCACAGGTTTGTACTGTCCGTCAGTCTCCGGTCCCTGGGGATCTGTAACGCTGAGGTGTACCTTCTGCCCCACCTTGTTCAGAGAGGTAAACGACTCACCGCAGCCATAGATGCGCTCGCCAGGAGCCAATGTGAACACGGGATTGATGCTGCGGCTGTTGTCCGAGCCTCGCTTGATGAACGAGAATGGCAGCAGCTTGACTTGTGAAGAGTCGTTATCGATGCTGTGACGTGTCTGGGTTAGTATCCGTCCTTTGGCATCCTTCAGCACGAGGCGGAAAGGATGGCGCTGAATCTCCAGCTGGCCATACTCCGTCTGATAGGTGATGACGTTCCCTTTACTCACCGAGCGCCAAGGCTGGCCCTGCGGCACAGGACCTGCCAGCATAGGACTCTCGCTATCCTTGCGAGGAGCGGCGATGGGCGATGTCAGCATACGGATTCGCAGACAGCGGGGCGACACGAAGTCGAGCTTCAGTTGTAGGTCCGGATCATTGTCGTAGGCCGCATCGGGGAAGTCGAGCATCTGCATACGGACAGGCCAGTAGCCATTGAGGTTGAAGGCCTGACGAGGCGACAGGCGATAGCGTTTCCAGTTGACGGAACCCTCGGCCTTGGCTACATCGAAAGCAGCCAGCGAGTCAGCCAGGAAATACGTATTACTGAGGTCATTGAAATCGGTCGACATGTCCTTAGGCATGCACTGCAGATACTGAATACCAGCATTGGTCTGAAGCTGGGCAAGAGATGGTGTTGCAAACAATGCGCAACTGACCCAACATAAGGCTATTATTCTTTTCATAGATTAATGGTATTTGATTTCAATCCATAAGAACGGGCAGTGACGATTCCCCTACCCTTGACGATAGCCATGCAACGGCCAAAGAAAGCCTTGCGCTGAGAAGCAGTGAAGCGCTCCATAGAGGTCTGCTTGCCGTTATCGGTAGCAATGACATCAGCGCCATAAGCAGAGAAGAATATCTGGTCTTCAGCCCACGGACAGCGATTGCCGTCCTTGTCGACTACAGTAGCCTGAATGAAGCTGAGGTCACGACCACGATAGTCTACCGTCAGCTGAATATGGTCAGGCTGGCCAGCTGTGCGAATGGTCTGCTCACGTACCGTACTGCCATTCTTGCGGGCTACCACCCTGACTTCGCCAGGTTCGAAGATGACACGCCACATGACATGATACTGATGACTGTTGGCCTTGCGACGCACACCCTGGCTCTTGCCATTGATATAGAGCTCCACCTCGTCAGCCTGGTTGTAGTAGCACCACATGTCTACCTGCTGGCCCTCAAGCCAGTTCCAGTGAGGGAAGAGGTGCAGCACCGGGCGATTGGTCCACTCGCTCTGATACATATAGTAGACGTCCTTGGGCTGACCGGCAAGGTCGATAATGCCGAAGTAACTGCTGCGAGCAGGATAGGAATAGGGAGTAGGCTCGCCAATATAGTCGAAGCCTGTCCAGATGAACTGTCCACCGACATAAGGCGTATGCTTCACTACATCCCACGTTTCCTCATGGGTTGAGCCCCACGATGCCGACATATTATCATAGGCCGAGCACATAAAGGT
>JAFPEE010000241.1 GCA_017389705.1 Prevotella sp. | reverse complement strand
CCCCGTACCAAACAACACCTTTCCCCGTACCAAACAACACCTTTCCCCGTACCAAAGAACGCTTTCCTCCGTAGCAAAAGACCCTTTCCCCCGTAGCAAAAGACCTTTTCTCCCGTGGCAAAAGACTTGCTTGGAATATAATAAAACAGGGGGCAAGAGGCCCCCTGTGCGTTTCAGACAAGTCTGCTGTCGTTCTCGCCTGGCGAGTGTGGCGGTGCAATCGCTGCAAAAATTATATTTACTTCGATTGGAGATGCAACTCGCCAGTGGTAAGCTGGTTGGCTGAGCCCTTCAGAAGGAGGGCGCCTGCTGTTTTGTTGCTCTGGATGATGACTTGAGCCAGTCCGTTGAAGGCAGGAATGCTGAACTCACGGCAGTCAAGCTGCTTGGGATGGTCTTCGCCAGGATAGGCGGGGTCGCCATTACCGGCACCGAGGATGCGTCCCTCGCCCTCGAGGCGGAAGGTGAGCATGGGACAGGCGTCAGGAACGATGCGGCCTTTCTTGTCCTGTACCTCGACGGTGACGACAGCTACGTCGCGTCCGTCGGCGGTGATGGTCTGACGGTCACATTTCAGCACGAGCTTAGAGGCAGGCTTAGTGGTCTCGAGAACCTCGGTAAGAATGCGCTTGCCGTTCTTATAGCCGGTGGCGACGACCTTGCCGGGCTGGTAGGTGGCCTTCCACTTCAGGTGGCCGTTCTTGGGCATCTGCTGGCGTCCAAGCTTCTTGCCGTTAACGGTGAGCTCAACCTCGTCGCAGTTGCTATAGGCCCAGAGCTCTACTTCCTCGCCCTCGTGGCCTTGCAGGTTCCAGTGTGGGAAGATGTGCAGGGTGGGTTGGTCTGTCCACCACGACTTGAGATACCAGGCTTCGTCTTTCCAGAAGCCACAGTAGTCGAGAATGCCGAACTCGGAGTCGTGGGCAGGGAATGACAGCGGGTTGGGTTCGCCGCGATAGTCGAAGCCTGTCCAGTAGAAGAGGCCTGCAGCCCAGGAACGGTCGGCATAGAACTGCCAGCCACGCTCGATGACGTTGGCCATTGGCTTTTGGCTATTGGCTATTGGCAGACGGTTCATGCTGGGCATGCGTCCTGTGGATTTATCGCAGGGGAAGTAGATGCCTCGGGTGCCACAGCCTGTGGTTTCCTCGGTACCTACAATCTTCCACGTGGGATTGGCTTTCTTGCGGTTGTCAACATCGTTCTGCACGATGTAGTTGAAGCCTACGACGTCAAGGCCCTTAATCATCTCGGTGCCTCCGGCATTGGCGATGGTAGAGTGGCGTGTGGGGTCGAACAGACGGGTGTACTCGCGCATAGCTGCCGCGATGCGGGTGCCCTGTACTGTATTCTCGATGCCCCATTCCTCGTTGCCGTCGCTCCATAGGATGATGCTGGGGTGGTTGCGGTCGCGCTTGATCATACGCTCAAGAAGACGAAGGTGCTCGTCGTTGATGCCCGTCAGGCGGTTCTCGTCGATGACGAGGATTCCCTCGCGGTCGCAGACGTCAAGCTGGGCAGGTGTCATGGGGTTGTGCGAGGCGCGATAGGCGTTGCAGCCAAACTTCTTCAGCTGTTTGATGCGCCAGACCATGAGGGCCTCGGGGATGGCTGCACCTACACCGGCATGGTCCTGGTGCATGTTGACACCCTTAAGCTTGAGTTGCTGTCCGTTAAGTAGGAAACCTTGGTTGGCATCGAAAGCAACCTCGCGCAGGCCAATTGTAGTGGTATAGACGTCGCAGACCTTGCCGTCAGACTTGACGGTGGTCTCTACCTGATAGAGGTAGGGGTCAGTGGTGCTCCACAGGTGGGGCTTGGCAAGTGTCATAAGCTGATGGGTAGTCTTGGTGTCCTTGGCCTTCAGCTGCTGGAGATTGCTGTCGTCGAGGCGCAGCACTTCCTTGCCCTCAGCATCGAGCAGTCGCTGCTGGACGGTATAGCCCTGCTGCTGGAGTGAGCTGTTGGTGACCTCGGTGTCGATATGGATGACGGCCTGGTCGTAGGGGGCCTTCAAGTCGGCATAGACGAAGGTACCGAAGGGTGCCACGCTGACGGGAGCTGTCTTCAGGAGCCAGGCGTCGCGATAGAGACCAGCCCCCTCGTAGAACCAGCCTTCCTCAAGAGTGGCGTCGGCACGGACGCAGATGAGGTTGTCGCCACCGTAGTTGACATACTCGCTGACGTCGTACACCTGTGTGACATAGCCGCTGGGCTCGGTGCCCATATAGAAGCCGTTGAACCACACGGTGGCATTACGGAAGATGCCGTCGAACTGCAAGGCGATGTGCTTGCCCAGGTCTTCAGCGGGAATGTTAATGACCTTACGATACCATCCGACGCTGGTAGCGGGATATTTCCATCCGACGGTCTTATAACCATGGGAGTGGCTGGCCTCTGAGGCGTAGGGTAGGGTGGTCACCCAGTCGTGGGGAACACGGACTGCAGTCCATGTGGAGTCGTTGAACTTGGTGGCGTAGGGGCCTTCGTTATGGATGCTGTTAGCCTTGGTGAGGTAGTTGAAGTATTCGGTGCCGTTGCCGTAGTCCTTCTGAATGTCGGAGGCATGGCCAAAGGCGAACTTCCAGCCTTCGTCGAGGCGAATCTTCTCACGTACGTTTTGTGCTTGGAGGGTGGTAATAGCCAGACAGGTAATCACCACGGTGATGGTTTGTCGTAGGTTCATATTGTTAATAGTAATTGGTATTTAAAAGAAAAACGGACTGGCCATATGGGGACAGCCCGTTTTCTCTGGTTGTTTATCAGATGTTGTTTTACTCCTTGGCAGCGTTCTCAGCGTCGATGGCCTTGATCTTGTCACGCACCAGCTGGACTTCGTCCTTGAGCTTCTGCACCTTGCGGTTCATCTCGTCAATGAGCGAGTTGCCCTTCTTGCTGGAGGCATTCAGGAAGCCGAGGTTATTCTCATAGGTCTGGACCTCGCTCTTGAGCTGCTCATACTGGCGCATCAGACGTGAGCGCTCGTTGTCGAGGGCGTTCTCGCCACGCTCTGCCACCTGTTTGAGATTGTCCTTGAACTTGCTGAGACGGCGCTTGGCCACAGTGATATTGAGGTCTTTGTACAGCTTGTCGAGCACCTCGTGGTACTCTGCATAGAGCTTGTCTTTCTCCTTGAAGGGTACATGGCCAATGCCCTGGTACTCCTCGACGAGCTTCTGCACACGCTCCTGCAAATTCTCGCCAGCCTCCTCGGCAGCAGCCTTCAGACGGGCAATGACGTCGCGCTTCTTCTCCAGGTTGTCACGCTCCTCATTACGGGTGCCGGCACCTGCAGCGTTGCGGGCCTCGAAGAACTTGTTGCAGGCTCCGAGGAACTCTTCCCACAGCTGGTCGCCCAGTTTCTTGGGTACCATGCCGATGGTCTTCCACTCTTTCTGTAGATTGATGAGCTTGTCGCTGGTAGACTTCCATTCGGTAGAGTCTTGCAGCGCCTTGGCCTTCTCGATGAGGGCACGTTTCTTCTCGGCATTATCCTTGAACTGGTCTTTCAAACCCTTGAAATACTCAGCCTTACGTCCGAAGAAGTCGTCGCAGGCGGCACGGAAGCGCTCGAAAATCTTTACGTTCATCTTCTGAGGTGCGAAACCGATGGTCTTCCACTCGGCCTGGAGCTCTATAATCTCCTTGGTGTGGCGCTCCCAGTCGGCACTGCCCTTGTTCTCTTCTGCAGCAATGGCCTCTACCTTCTCGCAGAGAGCTGTCTTCTTGACGAGGTTATCCTCTTCCTTGGCACGAATGCCTTCGAAATGTTGCTGGAAACGCTTGTTGACGGTAGAAGAAGCAGTCTTGAAACGCTGCCAGATTTCCTCGCGGAGCTCCTTCGATACGGGACCTGTCTCACGATACTCCTGATGCAGCTTCTGAAGCTGATGGAAGGCGCTGATGACGTCGGCCTCCTCGGCAAGCTTCTCTGCTGCCTCGCAGAGCTTGGTCTTCAGCTCGAGGTTCTTCTTGAAGTCGTACTCGCGGGCTTCAGAGTTGAGCTTCAGCAGGTCGTAGAACTGCTCAACATAGAGCTGGTAGTTACGCCACAGCTCGTTGGCACGCTCTGCGGGCACGTTCTTAATCTCGCGCCACTCGTCCTGCAGGGCCTTGAAGTCCTTATATGACTTGTTGGCCTCCTCGGGTGAGGTGACCATAGCCTTGATCTTCTCGATGATGTCGAGCTTCTTCTGCAGGTTCTCCTGCTTCTCCTGCTCCTGCTCTCTGAACAGTTGCTGACGCTTCTCCCTGATGAGTACCATCTCGGCCTTGAAGGCTTCCTCGTCGGGGTCAGGGGTAATCTGATACTGTTCGGGATCTCCGCCGCCGTCGATATAATCCTTAATCTTTGCCTCGCGCTCAGCAATATGCAGCTTGTAGAAGCAGGTCTTCAGATAGTCAACCTCTTCCTTCTGGGGAGCATCGCTGCCATGTGCTATCTCGCGCACACGCTCCAATACTTCCTTCTTGGTCTGGTACTGCTTGAGCTGGGGGGCTTCGGGAGCTTCACTGGCCTCAGTGCTTGCTGCGGGTTCAGCTGCTGCCTCTTGGGGAGCCTCGGCTGCGGTTTCTACTACGTTCTCCGACTCGGGAGCCGGAGTCTGGTTTACATTCTGCTCCTCAATGGGAGCTTTTTCTTGAGAGTCCATCATCTTAATTGTTTTAGTGCATGATAGGGTTAGTTCACATATAAATGGTTGTCCCACCGAAATGGGATAAAAAGCTTATGCCTTGGGGCACAAAATTAATGAAAAATTCCGAAACAGCCTAATTTTTTTCGAGAAAAGTGAATTAAATCAGTCGTTTATGCCTGAAAACAAGCAAAGAGATGACTGAAATGCAGACCGAAAGGACTATGGCAACGACAAAACCTACAGGGCTGTTCTCCAAGCCATTGATGAGATTCATGCCAAAGAATGAGGCCACCAGTGTGGGCAACATGAGGATGATAGTCACCGAGGTGAGCGTACGCATGATGGTGTTCATGTTGTTGTTAATGATGCTCTGGTAGGTGTCCATAGTGGATTCCAGAATGTTGGAGTAGATATTGGTGGTCTCGCGTGCCTGTGTCATCTCGATGTTGACATCCTCGATGAGGTCGGCGTCGAGCTCGTCAATCTGCAGCTTGAACTTCAGCTTGGAGAGTAGCGTCTCGTTGCCTCGGATGGAGGTGTTGAAGTAGGTCAGCGAGTCTTGTAGGCGGCTGAGTCCGATGAGCGACTCGTTGTTCACTTCTCGGTCCAGGTTGCGTTTGGATTTCTCAATGAGCATGGAAATCTGTTTCAGACGCTTCAGATACCATACCGCCGATGAAAGGAACAGTCGGAAGATCATGTCGACATAGTCGGTAAATCCCACGCCACGCTTCTGCTGGAACGACACGAAGTCAATCATCATGTTGGTCTCGTAGTAGCATACGGTGATGGTGACGTCGCGTTTGTGGATGATACCCAGCGGGACGGTGGTGTAGGGGGTACGTGAGCGCACTTCCTTGACGTAGGGTATACGCAGGATGATAAGCATCCATCCGTCGTCATACTCATAGCGGGCACGCTCATCGGTATCACTGATGTCGGGAAGGAAGTAGTCAGGAATTTTGTACTCTTCTTCCAACATCTGCTGGTCTTCTTCTGTCGGACACGTCATCTGTATCCAGCAGTTGGGCTGCCACTCGTTAATCTGGCTGAGCCCTCCTTGGGTGTTCCAATAGGTCTTCATTGTGCTAATCCTTTAATGAGTTTAGCGGCAAGAGGATTAGCGGTCTTGCCTGCTGTCCTCCCGCCTACGAATTGTAATGATTCGCCGGGTAATCGTCCATTTTGTTGTTAATATTTTGGTTATTCGGGTGCAAAGATACTAATAAATGAGTAAAAAACAAAATTTTTCTATGAAAAATAGAATCTTTATGTCTTACCGTTCTTTTGCCCAGATGATGAATTCATCGTGGACAGGATAAGGATAGCCACTCGGATCCCAATTAGCAATGACCCAGTCCTCGGAAGTAAAATGAATGCGTACTAATGCGATATAGGAAGTTGGCGAAATCCAGATCTGTTCCGGATGCATGGATTGGTAGGTGTCTGCCAACAGGTATTGGTACTGTTCATTGTCAAGGCCGAAATACTGGTAGAACATGGCATCGATATCGTCTTTTTCCTTAGTGTATGTCGGAGTGCCATAGGTGTGGGTGAAGTAGTTGATATAGAAGCGGCGCTGTTGTTGGAAATAGCTGTCATCCATCTTGATAGGTGACTCCTTGAAATAGACACCCATCTGGAGGATGTTAACCAATCCCTGCCCCATATAAGGTGCGGCATTGCTCTTGGTATTTAAAAAAACATATCCCACATTGCTGTCAAATGGGTCCTCGATGTTTTCTGTGAATTCTTTTTTGAAGTCATGTCCCAAGAAAGGACTTTTGTCACTTACGGTGATGTTGATGGTGTCGGCACCTATAAACTCCCCACTATGATACCACTGGAGGAAAGATTTGTAATTGCCAGTCTTCGTGAATAGGTACTCAAATCCACCCTCCATGGTGTTATAGTAGTTGCCTTGAGTGAACCTGAGTGAATGGTTTGTGCCTGCGAGTTTCCAGACGACGGAGTCGTAGGGGTTCGTTGCTGCCATTTTGAAATAGTCCCTGTTTTCATCCTGTAGTCGGAACCTTACCCTTTGAAATACGTCAAGGTCGTTGCCTTGTTCTACATATAGGTGGAACATTTTCCAATTTCTCTCAACAGGTTTCTCATCTTCACTCCCGCAGGCTGCGAGTAACGATAAGATAATGGTTAGGAATAGATATTTTCTCTGCTTCATAGATTATTCCCATTAGCTCACATAGAGGAGAATCCCCCCTCTATGTGAGCATTATAAAGTATTGTTGTTATTACTTCACAGGAATGTCCTCGAGTGTCTTCTTCAGCAGTTGCCAGAAGGGTGCTACGGTCTCTATGAGTGCGCGCTCGGTAGTAGTGTGAGGCGACTTCATGGTGGGGCCGAGGCTGACCACGTCAAGGTGCGGATACTTGCCCAGGATGACAGAGCACTCCAGACCGGCATGGTCTACCTGGATGATGCCGTCCTTGCCAAACAGCTGTTTGTATTCGTCCAGCAGCAGATGTAGGATGGGGGAGTCCGGGTTGGGGTCCCAGCCGCCATACGAGCCAGCGGTCTCAACCTTCATGCCTGCCATGGAGAAGCAACTTTCGAGTGTCTTGACGATGTACTCTTTCATATCCTCACGACTGGAGCGAGCCAGGATCTTCAGTGAAGCCTTGCCTTCGCCAATGTTGATGATGGCCAGGTTTGATGAGGTTTCTACCACTGAGGGGTAGGAGGGAATCATACGTACGACACCGTCGTGACAGCCATAGATGGCGTTGATGAGGTTGTCCTGAATCTCTACGGGAACCTCCTTCTGCGGAGTGGCTACCTCTTCGACGGTGATCTCGATGCCCTGGGGCTCGATGAACTTGAACTCGTCGTTGAAAGTTGCCTTCCAGTCTTCTGCAATCTCCTTCAGCAGGGCAATGTTCTCCTTGGGCAGGGTCAGTACGGCCTCGGCTTTGAAGGGAATGGCATTGCGCATGTTGCCACCTTGCCAGGATGCCAGACGGGCCTCGGTTTGCTCGATGGCCTCACGTACCACCTGTACCAGTAACTTGTTGGCATTGCCGCGGCCTTCGTTGATTTCCAGTCCACTATGTCCACCACGCAGTCCGCATACAGTCACCTTGACAGCAGCGTCCTCAGCATCGGTATCTGCCTCCTGATAGTCGAGTGTTGCGGTGATGTCGATGCCACCGGCAGAGCCGATGACGAACTTTCCCCAATGCTCGGAGTCGAGGTTCATCAGAATGTCGCCCTGCAGTTCTCCTTCGGGCAGGTCGTTGGCACCATACATACCAGTCTCCTCGTCAGCAGTGATGAGGGCGTCTATAGGTCCGTGCTTCAGGGTCTTGTCTTCCATGACAGCCATGATGGATGCAACACCAATGCCATTGTCGGCACCCAGCGTGGTACCTTTGGCCTTTACCCACTCACCGTCAATCCACGGTTCGATGGGGTCAGTCTCGAAGTTATGTTTTGACTCGGGAGTCTTCTGAGGAACCATGTCCATGTGGGCCTGCAGAATGACGCCTTTGCGGTTCTCCATACCTGCCGAGGCGGGCTTGCGGAACACAATGTTGCCAGCAGGGTCCTTGAAAGTCTCAACGCCAGCCTGTTTGCCGAAGTCGAGCAGGAACTGCTGGATTTTCTCTAGATGTCCACTGGGGCGTGGAACTTGCGTGAGTGCGTAGAAATTCTTCCACACGCACTGCGGGTTCAGGTTCAGAATTTCGTTCATTGTATTACTGTTTTAGGGGTTGGTTTTATTGTCGTGAAGGATAGTGCCAGCCAGGCGTAGATGCCAAGCAGGACGACGAGCATAGTCTGTACGGTGTGGACGATGAGCACGAAGTAGAGTGCATGTTCGTCCTGCACACCATAGAGTATCAGCATGGTCTTGACAGCGAAGTGCCACGGACCGGCACCATTGGGTGTGGGAACAATGACGGCTATGGAGCCTACGATAAACGTTACCAGTGCACAATCTATTCCGAGGTCTGCTGTGAAGTCGAAGCAGAAGAATGTCAGGTAGTAGTGCAGGAAATAGCTGAGCCAGATGGCCAGCGTGAAGAAAACGAACAACGGGATGTTGCGTACATCCTTCAGCGAGATGACACCCTGCCAGATGCCCTTGACAGTTGCGCGTACCTTATTATATATGGATAGTTTACGCAGCAGGAAGTGCAACAGGATGAGAATGGCGATGACACAGATGCCCACTACTAGATAGCCTGCCCACGAGAAGCTGTGCAGGATGCCATGGAGGCTGGTGCCCGTCTTGTGGAAGAAGGTACCGAAGGTGCTCATCTCCAAGAGTAGCACAATGGCTGTGATGCCCATGACCAGCAGGGAGTCGATGGCCCGCTCTGTCACTACCGTACCCAAGGCTTTGGGGAAGGAGATGCCGTCGTAGCGATTCAGCACTCCACAGCGTGTGAACTCGCCCACACGAGGAATAACCAGCGAGACGGCATAGCTCAGAAAGATGCTATGTACGCTGACGGAGTTGCGTGGATGCTCGTCAACAGGTTCCAGCGTCTGTCTCCAGCGCCACCCGCGGAAAGCCTGTGCCAGAATGCCAAAGGGGAAAGACAGCAACATCCACGTCCAGTCCATCTCGTCTGTCATGACATGCAGGATGGTCTGCCAATCCTCGCCTCGGTACATCCAATAGAGAATGCCTGCGCCCAGAATCAGCGGCATGAGTATCTTCAGTATGATATTGCTTATCTTCATTCGGAGTACAAAGGTAATGTAAACCGAACGAAACGCAAAATAAATTAATATTTATTTTCAATTATATAAGTTAGGAGTTTGCTTTTTTTTTATTACCTTTGCGCACAGATATGAAGCAAGTAAGACCCAAGAAGAATCTTGGTCAGCATTTTCTGACTGACCTTTCGATAGCCAAGCGCATAGCCGACACGGTAGATGCCTGTCCTGACCTGCCCGTCTTGGAGGTAGGACCTGGCATGGGTGTCATGACGCAGTATCTGGTGGAGAAACCTCGTCCCCTGAAGGTGGTGGAGATAGACCGCGAGAGTGTGGCTTACCTGAACGAGCACTTCCCTAAGTTGCGTGAGAACATCTTGGGTGAGGATTTTTTGCGGATGGACCTGACGAAGGTATTCGGCGGAGAAAAGTTTGTGCTGACGGGCAACTATCCTTACGACATCTCGTCGCAGATCTTCTTCAAGATGATAGACAACCGTGAGCTGATACCATGCTGCACAGGTATGATACAGCATGAGGTGGCCCAGCGCATGGCTTCGCAACCAGGCACCAAGGCCTATGGTATCCTGTCGGTACTGATACAGGCCTGGTACGATGTGGAGTATCTGTTTATGGTCGACGAGACGGTGTTTAATCCGCCTCCCAAGGTAAAGAGTGCCGTCATCCGCATGACTCGTAACCAGACACAGCATCTGGGGTGCGACGAGCAATTGTTCAAACGTGTGGTTAAGACGGTGTTCAATCAGCGTCGCAAAATGCTGCGGGTAAGCCTAAAGCAGCTGCTAAGTGACGAAGGCCTCTCCGTACTCAATGCCCAGCTTGCATCCTCTACTACTACACTCTCCCTGACCTTGCGTCCCGAACAGCTGACAATTCCCCAATTTGTAGAGTTGACGAATATGGTGGAAAAAGGGCTGTGTTCGGCCACAAAATGAGTGTGTTCGCACACAAATGATTGATTTACGTCAAGAATAGGCCCCTTTTTTCAGAAAAAGAGGGGCTTTTTGGTACAACATCTAGAAAAACGTCGTACCTTTGCAGTGTCTTCAATAAAGAGTTAGTATATAAAGGTAAAAGTTTTTAGGAAAATCGACAATAGGTTAGACAGATTTTGAGGTAAATTTAAAAAAGATTGTAGTAAGGATAACACCGACGTCGCGAGACGCATTTTCATAAGAATAGGTTTTTAGTTATTGATAGTAGAATGATGCAGCCCATGGGTGGAATCCCGAGCGCTGCATCATTTCTTTCTCTCTTTATAGGCAAACCGTGTTTCGTCTTTTGTTTCTTCAGTCTTGCATCTTTTTTAGCCAGTTGCCATAGAACATGTTGCCCAGGAACATAAGTCCCCGGAACGTCAACTCGATAGCCATGGCCATCCATACGCCAGGCAATCCGTACGTCCTGGCCAGCAGGGCAGCAAGTGTGAGGCGTACTCCCCACATGGAGAGCAGGCTCATGATAGCGGGTTTTAGCGTCTCGCCAGCACCTATGAAGACACCGTTGCAGACGATGGCAGCAGCAAACATAGGCTCGGCAAATGCCTCTATGCGCAGACACCTGGCTCCCAGCTCAATGATTTCGTCGACAGGTGTCAGGATAGACATCAGTTCCGGTGCGAATCCCCACATCAGGACACCCATCATCGTCATAACTCCAATGCCAAGTGCCGTTGACATACGGGCAAACGATTGTGTCAGCTGCCGTTTGCCTGCTCCGTAGCTTTGGCCTACCAGCGTGGTAGCAGCCTCGGCGATGCCAAAGCCAGGCATGTAGCACAGACTCTCCACAGTAATGCCCAGCGAGTGGGCAGCAATGGCGATGGTACCCAGTGGTGCGACGATGAGTGTGCTGACGACCTGTGCTCCTCCCATCAGCATGTGTTGCAGGCCCATGGGGGCTCCAATCTTAAAGGCATTGCCTACCACATCAGACTTGGGACGGAAGGAATCCCAGGTGTTTTTCTGAGAAGTGCGGAAGATGCCAAGGATGTCAGAACGATAGAGCAGGAAGTAGAGCATGAGTCCTGCTGTCACCAGCATGGCGAGTCCTGTGCCGATGGCTGCCCCCATGACCCCCCAATGGAGTATATAGATGAATATATAGTTGAATGCCACGTCCATGACGCACATCAATATATTCAGGGCAGAGGGAATCTTCATATTGCCAGAGCACTTCAGCATGGACCCTGCCAACCCTTCTATCTGGAAGAAGATGCCACAACCGGAAAAGATGGCGAAGTAGAGGGTGGCGTCGTGTGCTATCTCTTCGCTGCCACCTAACCAGTAGGGCAGGTAAGGGCTGATGAGAAGAGCTATTGTCGTGGTGGAGAGTGCCCAGATGATGCAACACACCAGCGACTGGCGTAGCACCATGCGGGCTCGCTTGAAATCGTTAGCACCAATGGCATGAGCCGCCTGGACGCTAAATCCCATGTTGGCAGCAGAGGCCAATCCCCCCATGAGCCAGCCCGTGGTCTCCACCAGTCCGATGGCTGCAGAGGCGCGGGCACCCAGGTGGCCCACCATCGATGCGTCGATGAAGAACATGAATGTCGCTGATATCTGGGCAAGGATAGACGGAATACTCAGGCTGACAATCAGCCTGAGTTTCTCACTTTGCGTCATCTCGCGACCTTCGCGGATGTATGCCAAGAGGTCGGTCTTCTCTCCCTTGCTCCTCAACATGGGGAATGGCGTAGCCCTTTACTTTCTTACTTTTCTTGATGCCTTTCGCTTTTATTCTGCCTCCAGATAGAGCACACGGCTTGACCATTCACTCTTCTTGTTCCACTCCGTCTCGTTGCGATAAGGAACATCTAGTCCGTGCGACATCAGATAGGCGCCGCTGAACGACTTGCCTTCAATCTCCAACGGCTTCACGTCGACGCGGTTCAGCTCGCGTACCTTATACATGCGTGCAGGATTCAGACCTGCCATCTTCACACGGGGCAGGTGCTCGTTCTGGAACGACTCCGTCTTCCACCAGTACCAGACGGCTTTCGACTGCTCGTCATTGACGTACATCATCGAGGCAAGTCCTTTCCTGTCATAGGGTGACACCAGTCGGTAGATGTTGCCGAACTGCACGACGGGGCGTATCTGCTTGTACTCGGCAATGGCCTTACGACAAAGTTCTTTCTCGTCGTCCGTCATATTCTTGGGCTGTATCTCCATGCCCAGGCGTCCTGACATGGCGACGTCGATACGGTACTTCAGTGCTGTGGTACGGAAGACGGTATGGTTAGGCGTAGCCGAGATATGGCTTGCCATGGCAATAGCGGGGAAGAAGTAGCTGGTACCCCACTGCATGTAGATGCGCTGCAGGGCGTCGGTATTGTCGCTGACCCAGAACTCGTCGAACCAGGGCATCACTCCCCAGTTGGCTCGTCCGCCACCAGAGGCACAGGCCTGGATGGTCAGGTCGGGATACTTTGCGCGAATGCGCTGGCATACCTTCTCAAAACCACGGTGATAGGCAATGTAGAGATGACTCTGGTCGTTCATGGTCAGATACTGTGAGCCATGATTCATGATGGCCATGTTGGCATCCCACTTGATATAGTCAATCTCAGGATATTTGGTCATGAGGTTGTCGACGATGCCGAATACGAAGTCCTGCACCTTCGGATTGGCCAGGTCGAGAACCACCTGCGTGCCACCGCGTCCCAGCACGGCATCGCGCTTTGGAGCTTTGACAATCCAGTCGGGATGCTGCTCGTAGAGCTCACTGGTGGTGTTGGCCATCTCGGGCTCTATCCAGATGCCGAACTTGACACCGTTCTTCTTGGCGTCACGCAGCAGGCCTTCGATACCCTCGGGCAGCTTGTTTTTGTCTACCACCCAGTCACCCAGGCTGGAGTTGTCGGTCTTGCGGGGATACTTGTCACCAAACCATCCGTCGTCCATGACAAACAGCTCGCCACCCATCGAGGCAATGTCCTTCATCATCTGGTCCATGCCCTGCTGGTTGATGTCGAAGTAGACACCCTCCCATGAGTTCAGCAGTATCTTGCGCTCCTTGTCGCCATGCATCATCTTGTACTTGCGACCCCACTTGTGGAAGTTGCGCGACACACCGGAGAGACCCTTCTCAGAGTAGCTCAGCGCCAAGACTGGGGTGGTGAAGGTCTCACCCTTCTTCAGGTGGTATTCCGAGTTGTCCTCGTTGATGCCGGCAAAGAAGTAGTGATAGTCGGTATCGTCAGTCACCACCTTCAGGCGGTAGTTGCCTGAGTAGCACAGGGCAGCACCAATGACAGCGCCGGTGTTCTCCTGTCCCTTTCCGTCCAGCGAGAACATCACCTCGCCATGGTCGGTATGCGAGTTGCGCGTGCCGTCCTTGTTGACTATCACCTTCTGGCCTGGTGTCAGCGGCTCCTCTACCAGCCGGGCCTCATTGGCCCATGAGCCATAGAAGTGGCTCAGCCAGACATCGCCACGACGGATGGGAAGCATGGCAGAGGCAAAGGTTGTCAGCGTGACGGTACCCTTCTCGCCATTGGTAATCTCCGTCCACATCTCTATCATGTCCTCTTTTACGTAAGCCTTGTAGTTCAGGGTTACGGTGATGGGATAGACGGGGTCTTTCAGCGTGATGCAAGTCACGAAGTTGCCTTCGTCCACCACCTCGCCTTGCTCGTAGTTTTCAACAACCAGTGCTGTCGACAGGTTGCCGTCAGCATGGCGCATGGCCAGAGCAGACTCGGCGGGGGTGTTCAGACCATGTGCCGGATAGGCTTCCGTGCGTCCGAAGACGGCAGGCCACTGCAGGTGCTGCAGCTCCTGTCTGTTGAGCCTGGCACCATAATACATATACTTGGGCTGCTGCCCTACCTCCACATTCAGCACCATACTGGTGTTCTGGGTCTCTATGACCAACTGCTCTGCCTGGGCTGTTACATTCGCCAGGCAAAATGCCATCGCAATTGTTAGAAAATGTTTCATATACCTTATGGTTTAATACTTATAGTTTGACTTTCAAGCTACAAAAGTAGTCATAATTTCTGAAATATTCAAGCGGATGGTCTAAAAAGTGAAGCATTTGCTCATAAATTATCGGAAAGTTTTGTATCTTTGCTGCCAAAAACCTAAAGCCATAAGAAATATGAAGGGAATTTTGTGTATGCTGCTGTCCTTGTTGTCCATGACGGCTATGGCGCAATCCCCGTTGGAGCTACAGGCGGGGAGTGTCCATGTGAGCGTTGAGTTCTTTACTCCATCCATCGTCAGGGTGGTCAAGTCGCCTGTGGGGCACTCCTACGACAAGCAGAGCCTGGTGGTCATTGCCAAGCCGGAGAAGGTGAAGGTCACGCGGCGTGGCAACAAGCTGTCGAGTGATGTGCTGACGGTAAGTGTCGACACCAAGACGGGAGCTGTCACCTTTGCCACAGCAAAGGGTAGGATCTTGCTGCGCGAGAAGTCTTGCGACTTTACGTTGCTGAAGGAGGGCGCTGATGCCGGGAAGTACCGTGTCAGCCAGTCGTTCCTGTTGGACAAGGACGAGGCCGTCTACGGACTGGGTACTGTCCAGAATGGCAAGATGAACCGTCGTGGCGAGCACATCATGATGGAGCAGTCGAACTTGGAAGACTACCAGAATGTGCTTCAGAGCATCAAGGGCTGGGGAATCTTCTGGGACAACTACTCGCCAACGCAGTTTGACGATGACCAGCTGAAGGGCATGTCGCTTTCTTCTGCCGTGGGCGACTGCGAGGACTACTACTTTATGTATGGCGGCTCGGCTGATGGGGTGATAGCCCAGATGCGCCATCTCTCGGGCAATGTTCCTATGTTCCCGCTCTGGACCTATGGCTATTGGCAGAGCAAGGAGCGCTACAAGAGTGCCCAGGAGCTGCTCGGTGTTGTGGATAAGTATCGTCAGCTGCAAGTCCCTCTCGATGGCATCATTCAGGACTGGCAGTACTGGGGTTCCAACTACCTGTGGAATGCCATGGACTTCCTGACCGAGGAGTTTGCCAATGCACAGCAGATGATAGACCAGGTGCACAAGAACCATGCCCATTTCATGATTTCCATCTGGGCCAGCTTCGGACCTAAGACCAAGGCCTATCGCCAGCTCGACGCGAAGGGGCTGCTCTTCGACTTCGAGACATGGCCTCAGAGCGGGTTGACCACATGGCCGCCTAACATGGATTATCCCTCTGGCGTCCGCGTCTATGACGCTTTCTCGCAGGAGGCTCGCGATATCTATTGGCAGAACCTGAAGACCTTGTTCAAGATGAATGTCGATGGCTGGTGGATGGACTCTACAGATCCCGACTTCTTCAACGCCAAGGAGGCCGACTATGCCCATCAGGCAGGACAGAACGGTACCTGGCGCTCCCTGCGCAATGCCTTTCCGCTGGTGACGGTGAAGGGAGTGTATGAACATCAGCGCAAGGAGAGTGCACTTGCCGCTACTCCTCAGGCTCTAGCCTCCAAGCGTGTGTTCATCATGACGCGCTCTGCCTTTGCAGGCCAGCAGCATTACGGCTCTAACATGTGGAGTGGCGACGTGGCTTCGTCGTGGGATATGCTGCGCAAGCAGGTGCCTGCAGGATTGAGCTATTCGCTGACGGGCTGTCCCAATTTCAATACCGACATCGGTGGCTTCTTCTGTGGCTCCTACAACACGAAGGGAGCCTACTCGGCACCACGGAATCCGCAGTACCAGGAGCTTTATGTGCGCTGGATGCAGTATGGACTCTTCTGCCCTGTCTTCAGAAGCCATGGCACGGATGCTCCTCGCGAGATATGGCAGTTCGGCAAGAAAGGCGAGCCGGTCTACGATGCCATAGAGCAGATGATACGCCTGCGCTACAGGCTCATACCTTATTTATATAGTACGGCTTGGCAGGTGACCTCCCGCGGCGAGAGCTATCTGCGTCCCTTGTTCAGCGACTTTGCTGCCGACAGGAAAACGTGGGATATGACGGATGAGTTCATGTTTGGCCGTTCCATTCTTGCTGCTCCCATTGTGGAGGCACAATATACGCAGGAGCAGGTGAACAGGCAGGACGCCATGTCCGGATGGAACCGCGAGTCCGTCGGCTCCCAGCAAGGCGAGGGTAGTGTCGACTGGCTGTCAGCGAAGACCGCTTCGACCTATCTGCCCAAGGGTGCCCTCTGGTACGATTTCTGGACCGGTAAGCCGTATAAGGGTGGACAGACGGTGACACTTGCCACCCAGCTCAATACCGTCCCTATGTTCGTCCGTGCCGGCAGCATCCTTCCCCTTGGTCCTGTGATGCAGTATGTGGGCGAGAAGTCGTGGAACCAGCTCGAGCTACGTGTCTATCCCGGTGCTGACGGAAGCTTCACACTCTACGAGGACGAGAGTGACAGCTACAACTACGAGCAGGGCATCTATGCCACCATTCCTTTCACGTGGAATGACAAAACGCATACGCTGACCATAGGCACCCGCCAAGGTCAGTATCCGGGCATGCTGGCTTCACGACAGTTTACCATCGTCCTGCCTGACGGCACACAGAAGACGGTAACGTACAAGGGTGAAAGCCTGCAGGTGACATTGTAACAGACAGAAAACGAAAAATAATGGATTAAACAAAGAGAAGAAGATGATGAGAAAGTTTCTGACAATCATTTTGGCCCTGTTGGCCCTGACGGCTGACGGAAAGAAAAAGCAGAGCAAACAGGAGGTTTGGCCCGACGGCACTCCGATGGATGCATGGTTCCAGCATACGCAGAAGACAGACCTTGCGACGCTGGGTCGTCAGTATGTGCTGACTGACTATGGTGTCGTGGCAGGCAACGGACAGGTTCAGACAGCCCAGATACAGGCCGTCATAGACCGTTGCGCCCAGGAGGGTGGGGGTGTCGTGGTGGTACCCCAGGGTGAGTTCCTCACCGGAGCCCTCTTCTTCCGTCAGGGCACCCATCTGCACATACGGGAGAGCGGGGTGTTGAAAGGTTCGGAGCGCATAGCCGACTTCCCCATCCTTGAGACACGCATCGAGGGCGAGACATGCAAGTACTTCGCAGCACTCGTCAATGCCGACGGACTCGATGGCTTTACCATCAGCGGCAAGGGTACCATCGACGGCAACGGACTGCACTACTGGCAGGAGTTCTGGATACGTCGCAAGTGGAACCCCCAGTGCACCAACAAAGACGCCCAGCGTCCACGGCTGACCTATATCTCCAACTCCAGGAACGTCACCATTCAGGATGTCCACCTGATCAACTCGCCCTTCTGGACCAACCACGTCTACAAGAGCAATCATGTGCGCTTCCTGGATTGCTACATCTATGCGCCTACCGAGAACATCTGGCCGCCGGAACCCAAGCGTGGAGGTCCTTCTACCGACGCCATCGATATTGACGTCTGCTCCGATGTGCTTATCGATGGGTGTTTTATGCATGTCAACGACGATGCTGTCGTACTCAAGGGCGGCAAGGGTACCTGGGCCGACAAAAACCCCAACAATGGTCCCTGCGAGCGCATCCTCATACAGAACTGCCGCTACGGACGCGTGCATGGCTGTCTGACCTTAGGCTCTGAGTCGCTCTACGACAGGAATATCATCCTGCGTAACTGCCAGGCTGAAAGTGCCAACAGGGTGCTCTGGCTCAAGATGCGCACCGACACACCGCAGCACTATGAGTATATCCTCGTCGAGAACATCAGTGGCCAGTGCGAGCGTGTGCTCTTCATCCACCCTTGGTCACAGTTCTACAAGCCCGAGAAGCGCGACGACATGCCGGTTTCACGAGCCAACAACGTCATTCTGCGCAACATCAGCGCAGGCAGTACCAAGACCCGTTGGGATGTTAAGCTGTCCGACAAATATCAGCTCAGCGACTTCACCCTCGACGGCCAGCCCATGACCTTCGAATAGCCTTAGCAGGACTTTAGTTTTTGATATACTTCTGCCAGGGAGTGCTCTTTGCCGACGTTTCCTGGGAAGATGATGTAGGGGAAGTGGTGCGCCATGACGCAGGGGACGCTGTTGACGATTTGTCCTAAGACGCGTGCGGCACGGATGCCCAGGCCCTTGGTCAGGATGTCGTGCGAGGTGATGCCTCCCTTGCCCACCAGGTAGGAAGGGGTAAAGGGCAGCTGGTGTACGATGTCGACAAGGAAGTTGGAAACTTGCTGGCCCAGGTGCTGACGCTTGTTGGCATCGTCCAGACGAATCTCCTGACGTGAGGTGTAAACCACAGGGGTAAGCCCTTGCTCTACCACCTGCTGAATCAGGTTCAGCGTCTCCAGCATCAAGGCATCGGCATCGTCCAGGATGCGCTGTACGTCAACCTCTATGGCACACGTACCTTCCTGTTGTAGCAGAGCATCAAGCTGTTGGGTGGTCTTCTTGACATGCGAACCTACCACAAAGCAGCCCACACCCTCGCTGCAGCGCATAGAATGGTCGAGTAGGGGCTGGTCGGCAATGCCGCTGATGGCTTTGGGGAGGGAGGACGAAGAGCGGATGACGATAGCTGCTGTCTGCGGGATGATGTCCGTTGCCAGGTGTCTTGCGAAGGTGTAGAGCTCGTCGTATGTCTGGGCATTGACAATGACGTAATCGTCAGGATTGGCCCCTTTCTCCTTGATGTAATCACTCAGTACGGAGGTATGGTAGGCGAAGACATTGTCGCGTGCAAACTCGGTTTCCGAGACAGGGATGAGACGCTCGCCATCACGCATGTAGTGCATGCCCTCGATGGTGACACGACCTGCCTCGATGAAGGCCGGACAGAAGGGCGTCTTCTCTGCTACGCTGTAGCCATGACTGAGCAGACATTGGCGCATGACGTCTGTCTCCAAGGGGAAGTGCCCACGCAGACAACTGTCGGAGCGACTTACCACGATGAGCCGATAGCCATAGTCCTCGTTGACGCGAATCACCATCTCCATGGCCTCGCGAGTGACTCGTCTCGCCTCTTCTGGCGTCATGGCCCGGGTGTTGGTCAGGATGTAGAAGAAAGGCTCCTTGTCCTCAAACCCTTGGCGAACGCTTTGCTCGTCCCATTGGGTGATAAGCAGACAACCATGAACCGTCTGTATACCAGTAGGGTCGTCGTCCAAGACGACCATTCTCCATTCTTCGCTTTTCATTCTTCACTCTTCACTTAATATGTTGCATTTGGCGGGCTTCTTCTGGTGTGGCAGGCTCACAGCCCATCATGCGGATGAGCGCCACCAGACGCGCTACCAGTTCAGCATTGGTATGGGCACGCTTGCCCTCAGCATAGTAGAAGCTATCCTCAAAACCTACACGGACGGCTGAGGCTCCCATGCCAATGGCGCAGGCCAGCATGGAGAAGTCTTTCATCGAGTCGTGCGTGATGCCCCATGAACTGCCAGGCTCCATCAGCGAGCACAGCATAGCCAGATTCTTGCCTGTAGCGGAGAGGTTGCTGGAGTTGCCGGGACCTACGCAGAAGTTATAGTGCAGGGGCCTGTGCAGCACGCCCTCGTCAGCCAGACGGGTGGCACACTCTACATGGCTCAGGTCAAACAGCTCCATCTCAGGTCGCGTGTTGGTCTCGTCCAGTCGCTTAGCCCAATAGCGCAGGTCAGGCATGGTGTTGATGTAGACCGTCTCGCCGAAGTTGACGCTACCCATATTGAGCGAAGCCACCTCAACCTCAGGAACATCCAGCGATACGCAGCGCTCTGCCAGCGTCAACGTGCTCAGTCCGCCGGTAGAGCCCTGGACTATCATGTCGGTCTCCTTACGAATCAGACCTATGGTCTGACGGAAAACATCCAGCTCAAAGGTGGGATTGCCCTGCAGGTCGCGTGTATGAAGATGCACCTCGCAGGCACCGGCCTTATAGCAGTTGATGGTATCTTCAGCAATCTCCTCTGGAGTCAGCGGATTCTTGCACTCGGCAGGGATTTCCTTGCCCACGTGGCATACTGGTGCCACAGTAACGATAATCTTTCTCATTGTTGTTATGGGGTGTTTATTACTATCTATAAGACTGATAAGGCGGTTTTTGTCGTCAGTACACAGTACAGGCAGGTCCCGGGGGCACCAGATACCAACGCTAAAAAATCCGCCATTTCTTTGGAGTTGCGGATTTTCTTTGTACCTTTGCGGCAAACAAAAAAGAAAAGACAATGAAATACAGACAACTTTGGCTGACGACAGCCGTCATGGTATGCACAACAGTTTGCGGACAGACCAAAACAGAGATACCCTCGTTCCTTAGCAAAGACGAAATACCCAATGCACCCCTGTTCGTTCCTGCGCCACCCTCACTCACCAGTCCTGAGTATTTGAACGATGTCTATTACTACCAGTGGGGCAAGCTGCAACGCAACGACTCTATAGTGGCAGCGCAGGCTGTCTCTGACGAGTTGGCCAAGCTGTCAATAGTCTTCTCCGGCTCCGTGGGCTTTACCATCAGCCCAGAAACCACTCCCGAGATTTTCAAGCTGGCAGAGGGAGTGAAAAAAGAAGCCGAAGGCGTGAATGGCAAGATAAAGAAACATTATCAGCGTAAGCGCCCCTTTGTACAGTTCAACGAACCTACGCTGGTGGCACAGTACGACTCCATAGCAGCATTCTCTTACAGTTATCCCTCAGGACATGCCACCCGTGGCTGGGCCTATGCCATGGCGTTGGCAGCAGTAGTGCCCGACTCGACGGGAGCCTTGATGGCGCGTGCCCGACAATATGCAGTGAATAGGCTGATTTGCGGTCGCCATTATAAGAGTGACATCGATGCTTCGTTGATGGTCTCCTCTGCTCTGTTCGCCCGACTACTTTCCAGCGAGGCCTTTCAGCAGCAGTTGGCCAAGGCCCGTAGGGAGTATGCCGAAATGAGGAAAGAGTAGCTTTTCATAAGTGTTAAGGGTTAACGCTTCGCCCTTCAGTCGTAATGTGAATGCTGCTCAGTCGTAATACGAATGCTGCTCAGTCGTAATACGAATGCTGCTCAGTCGTAATACGAATGCTGCTCAGTCGTAATACGAATTCCAGACACACTGTCCGCGAAGCGAGGGTAATCACCCGCTATCTCCCCATACGCCATTTGGTGGTATCTGTTAATTTTTCAAGTTTTTAGTGAATACAGAGCTGTCTTTCAAATATTCTTCGTAAATTTCAACAGATAACAAAAAAGGACGACAATGGCAGGAGCTACGCTCATTGTCGAATAAAGACATAGGGAATCTACAGTGCTTTAACATTGAGTCCACCTGAAAAAGTGGTGTTTTTGAGATCAATTCTGGCTTATGCGACCATTCTGGGTGATACACGGCAAAAGTCTGATCCTGTGAAAATATTCTCAAAAATTATCGCAATGCAGCCAAATGCCCCTCTGAGAGGCCTGAAAAGGGCAAATATCGGTCTTTGAAATGTTGAAATCTGGAATATTACCATCCTTCGGAGGTTCATCCACATGCATCTGCTGTATGCATGGATACGGTGCTTGAGCAAGCCCCTGTAGCGGGTTTTGCCGTTGCGCGTGTGGAAACTATATTGGAACATGGCCGCCTCGACATTGTTTCGTTTGCGCTGCTCTTCGGGCGGCAGGCTCTCTATTTGCTTTCGTAGCTTGTAGGCTTCAATGTCCTTGTCCTCGAAGTAGCGCGAGCCTGTCTTGTTGTTCCAAGGAATCCGCCACCGCTTTCTGGTTCCCTGTTTCGTGACGGCCTTGACAGCCTCATAGGTGTTGCCGGTAGCTATCTCCCTGACGGTGAGGCCGTCCTCTCCGTGTGGAATGAGTTCCCATCGGCATCCTCCCTGCATCTTGCCGGTCTTGAGCTGCATGCCGTCATGGCTCTTGGCAAACTCGCGGTTCTCGGGGCTCTGGTAGGCTCCGTCTGCGTACAGGTCTTCGACGGTGGATTTTGTGACTCTCTCGCTGTTCTCCACTGCCTCCTGCAGGAAATGGCAGTCTGCGAATACGGCCGTCTCAACTTGTACAGAGGTGATGATGCTGGACTTGCGCCGTTTATTGGCATCGGACAGCGTACTGCGACATATCATGTGGTCGATGCCTAAATGATTCATGCGGGTAGCATTGGCTGCAAAACCAAGACAGGTCTCACGCAGGGAGCGCAGATTGCTTAACACGGAATAGAGCATCACAACCAGGTGTGAGTAACCATCGAGATGCTTTGTGTAGTAGTTTGCACCCGATTTTGACGCTAAAGTGTTAATTTTTGACCTGTCCATCAATTTTATTAATTGACTTAGTACCGGCTGTCCGGAGAAATTTGTACCTTTGCCCATAGATTTGGAATTTTTGGTTGTAGCAAACGCAAAATTACAAATCTTTGGGGACTTGCCGAAAGGTTTGTCCCCTTTTCTGTCGACTCAGCTCAATTT
>JAFPEE010000240.1 GCA_017389705.1 Prevotella sp. | reverse complement strand
TCTCAGCTGGGCCGAAGTGGAGAATATGTTGTAGTTGCGCAAATAAACATAGTCTCGGGTGGGGTCGCTGACGATGCGTGAGTAATTAGGCACGACTCTCAACGACAGTTGTGGCTTGCGCAATGCCTCGAAAGCCTCGTAGGATGCTTGATGGCTCTGGAATTCCTGCTGGCTCTGGAAAGCAGTGATGGCACTGTCCTGAGACAGCCGTATCACCTCGTCCAAGGTCAGCGATACCTGTCCCCTGCTATTGAGGGGAAGCAGACAGAGGAATGTCAAGCCGACCAACTGGCGTATATCTATTCTATTCTTCATATCCTTCTTAATTTTTTACGTCAGGGAAATAACCGCGAGCGTGAAGTTCCTCGAAGGTGCCCTCATCTGCCACGCGTCCGTCTTTCAGCACGATGATGCGGTTACATTGTTGAATAGTGCTCAGGCGGTGGGCAATGACGATACGCGTACATTTCAGCTTGGCCAGGTTGTCGACTACAATGTGCTGGCTGATATTGTCAAGTGCTGAAGTAGCCTCGTCAAGGAAGAGCACCTTGGGCTTTCTGACCAGTGCACGGGCTATCAGTATTCGCTGCCGCTGACCGCCCGACACGCCCTTGCCATCGACGGTGATGAGCGTATCCATGCCTAAGGGGAACTTGCGGATGTCGTTGTCGATAGCTGCCAGGCGCGCAGCCTCCCAGGCATCCTCGTCAGTCAGCAGCGGGTCGTTGAAAATAATGTTGTCGCGGATGGTGCCCTCAATGAGTTGGCCGTCCTGCATGCAGATACCGATGCAGAATCGCCTCAGGCTACGCAGATTGATTTCATTCAGGTCATACTGATCGTAGAATACGGAACCCAACAGCGGGTGCTCCAGACCTTGCATCAGTCGCATCAGCGTGCTCTTGCCGCAGCCCGAACCTCCGACAAGTGCCACGTAGTCACCGCTATTGATGGTCAGGTTGAGTCCGTCGAAGAGCAGCGGCATGTCATCGGCATAGCGGAATTCCAAGCCACGTATCTCTATCTGTCCAGTAATGCTCTTTACCACCTGGCCTTCGGCCTTGACTTCTGTCTTTTCATCCATAAAGGGACGACAGAGTTGAATCTCTGGCAGCAGACGCGCCACCATCTTTGTGATTCTCTGCAATTGGAATATGGCCAGACAGACAATGCCAAGAACGGCACAATAGGCAATATAGTCAGAGAGTCCCATATTGTAGTGCCATGCCGCCCACATCGTTACAATCATGGGCAGGAACCTTACGCAATAGCTGATGCTGGTCACATAGAAGCTGGCCAATGGTTGGCGGCTGCTATACATCTCAGACGGCGCGTATGCCTTTGCCCACCGATAGAAGGCCCTGAACTCAGAACCAGTGGTCTTGATCTTCTGAATGCCTGAAAACAAGGCGAACAGCATACCTATAAGGCGTGAAATGCTGGGGTTCACATTCAGCTGTACTTTATTCGTATAGTAGAACTCCATCATGATGGCCACAAGTTGTATGGAGACGACTAAGACACCCGTGTAGAGTAGCGGACCGCCATAGATGAAGAACTGAATGAACATAACGACTGAGAACAGGAAGGTCAGCAAGGACGATAGGAAATCGGCCGTCAGGTTAGAGCTGATGCGAGATACCGACAACAATCGGTTGGAGAGGTCGCCAGGCGTATACTTCTTGACAAAGGTGGTTGGCAACAGCAGCAGGCGCGACATGAAGGCCGTCTGCAGCGCATACTCCACCTTATCCTTGATGCGCACTACCACCAAGTTGCGCGCAATCTGCACCAACGTCAGTCCGAAGGCAGCACTGACGAGCAGCGTGGCAATGGGCACAAGCTGACTGGAGTCGCCCGAGGGAATGACCTCCGCAAAGATCTGTTTGCACACATATGGCGTGAACATGGTCAGCAGCGTAACACTAAGGCCAGCCACTAAAGCGTAAATCCAATCATAGATGCAGAGACAACGCGCGGCATAGCGTACAATTTCCTTGACAGTCAGTTCTCCATCCGAAAAAGGAGAACAGGCAATCACAGCCGTATTCTTCAGCAGGTGACCATCTTTGCTCGCCTTCATGCTCTCGCCTGTCTTGGGGTTGACAAAAGTATAGTCCGTGAAGCCTGGCACGAGTACTACATGCGTGTTGTCATCGGCCATGAATCCTAACATCTTGCCCGTACAACGGCTCCACCAGCCGTCACTCAGGGTGATGTGGCGGAAAAAGACGTTGTGTTTCTCAAACAACAACTCTATCTGCTCAAAGTCAGTTGGCAAATCTGTGCTCGACTCCATCTGCTTCCACAGCTTACGGTCTATCATGGAGCGCAGAATCTCCAGCGTCTTCGTCATGGCCTTACGGTCACCATCCACGCGCCGGGCTAACTGCTGTAGGAATAGATTCTTTATCATCGTGTCAGGCGAATTTTAAAAGGTTCCTATATAATCCGTCCATCTGTCGCAGTTCATCGTGCGTGCCATGCTGGGTGATGTGCCCCTGCTCTACCACGTAGATCTGGTCGCACTTGGCAATGGTTTCCAGTCGGTGGGCAATCATGATCATCGTCATACCCATGCCGTAGAGGTTCTCCATCACCTTGGCTTCCGTCTTGGGATCGAGTGCCGAGGTGCCTTCATCCATCAGGAAGATGGTGGGTTCCTTGGCCAATGCGGTAGCTATCTCGATGCGCTGCCGCTGGCCGCCACTGAAGTTCTTGCCGCGTTCCATGACGGTGCCCTGATAGGCTCCAGGACGTTCCATGATTTCATGGTGTATCTGCGCATCGTTGCAGGCCAGCACCATAGCAAAGTCTTCTATCGACTCGTCCCACATCTTGACATTGTCTGCAATGGTGCCCTCAAAGAGCGTCACATCCTGATTGACCACCGACACGGAGTTGACGAAAGTTATGCGGTCGATGGCGCTGCGGGGCTTGCCGTCGAAGAGCACCTCGCCCTCCCAGGGCTCATACAGTCCTGACACGAGGCTCAGCACCGTGCTCTTGCCGCAGCCTGAGGGGCCTACGAAGGCGATGCGCTCACCGGCCTTGATTTTCAGTGAGAAGTGTTTGAGGATGGGTGGCAGGTTGCGGTCGTAGCCGAAGGTGACGTCGCGCAACTCTATCTCACCAGACAATTTGGCAACATCGGGCATATCACTGTCTTCTGGCAGGCTTAATGGTGCGCATTCCTGACCACAGTCGGTTACGTCCTTGATGCGTTGGATTGACGAGTTAAGCCTCATCATGATCTGGACACTGTCAATGGCTGTGTTGATGGGATAAAAGGATTTATTGATTAGTCCTTGGGCAGCCAAGAGCATACCCGGTGTCATATCGCCTTGCAGGATAAGCCACGTGCCCAAGCATAATATAATACTGTTAGTAAGTTCAAATACCAGAACAGGCAAAGCGCTTATATACACGGAGTTAGTGGTGGTAGTTGCACGGGCGTTCATGGCCTGTGCATATGCCTTCTCCCACTGCGCATAGAAATACCGCTCGCCACCTAAAGCCTTGATGGTCTCCAGATTACCTATTCCCGTCATCGTCACATTCTGTAGTCGTGCCTCCGTCACCTCCAAGTCCATTGCGATTTTCTTCTGCACACTGGTCGTTGAACGCATCACAATGACAAGCAATAGGATGGAGAAAAGTGCCAACAGGCCCAATTTCCAGTTGAAGAGTATGACAAAGTAGCAGCAGAGAGCCGGAAAGAAAAGCGCGCTGACGGTTGGCAGAGTGAAATCCATCAGTTTGATGGTCTTGGGGATAGTCGTATAGCGGGCTACCAGTTCGCCAGGACTAAACTGGCTAAACAGTGTCATCGGCAATCGCAGTACCGTCCACAGATAGTTTGACGAAGTGGAGATGCTGATCCTTGCCTGACTTTTACGGCGTAATATGGAGAACGCTATCCAGACAGCCAGTTCAATCAAAAACAGCAAGACATAGAGCGTCATCAGTGGAGTAAACCATTCCGGGCTCTTACGAGTGATGATATTGTCGGTAAAGACCTGCTGGAACAGTGACGGGAATATGAGGGCAATGGAATCAATGGCATAAAGCACAAGTCCGTTCAAGGCAAATATCATATTGCCCTTCAGGAAATAGCTAAAAGCCGAGATTAACGACAGTTTAGGTTTCTTACCTCGAGTTTGCTCTATATTCATTCAAACTTCAGCTTTAGGTTACGGAAATGTGTGCGGCTCGCCTCGAAGAGATATTGGAACATGCTGCGGCGGCGCGTCTCGGTAAGCACCGAGCAGTAAGTGCCGATGCCCATGCTCACGTCGTCGGGCTGGCCGAACGACCAATCATAAGATGTGGGGTCTGAAGGGTTGCGCTGCAGATCGATAATGACCTCATAGACCACCTTTTGGCCTTCGCCTAAGAGTCGCTGAGCCAAGACGTCGGACTTCAGTCTCTGGCGCACATCGTCGGCATCAACCGGATAGCGCACCACCTGAATAATGCGTCCGCGAACATAGCCTATCTCGTCGCGCTTCTCGTCAGCGGGCCACACCTGGGCCTCCATGCCCACTTGCAGGTCGCGCTGGGCCTCGTTGTCGGCGTA
>JAFPEE010000239.1 GCA_017389705.1 Prevotella sp. | reverse complement strand
TTCGCCGTCACTGTCACAGTCATGGTGCTGCTCATTTGGCTCTATACCCGCCGGGGAGGCATCAAAACGCTTGTCTGGACGGACACCTTCCAGACGCTGTGTCTCTTTGCAGCTCTCCTCCTTATTATATATATCGCCATGCGACAGCTTGATCTGGGTGTTGTTGAGTCTGTCCGTGCCATAGCAGCTGACAGCCATAGCCGCATCTTCGTCTTCGACGACTGGGTGTCTCGTCAGAACTTTTGGAAACAGTTCTTAAGTGGTATCTTCATCGTTATTGTTATAACGGGCCTCGACCAGGACATGATGCAGAAGAACCTGACCTGCAAGAGTTTGCACGAGGCCCAAAAGGATATGTGCAGCTATGGCGTCGCCTTTGTACCTGCCAACTTGCTGTTTCTATCGTTGGGTATTTTGCTTGTGATGACCGGGCGTTCAGAGACGGGCGACGCTTTGTTGCCGGCATTCGTGGCACAGGGCGGCTATGCAGTGCTTGTCCCTTTCTCCATCGGCATCGTGGCAGCATCGTTCTCAAGTGCAGACTCAGCTCTTACAGCCCTTACCACCTGCTTCTGTGTCGATATTTGTGAACGGCAGGACGACGAATGTCTGCGCAAGCGCACTCATCTAATCCTGTGCATCCTCTTTGTGCTCATAATTCTTCTTTTCCGACTGCTTAACTCCACAAGCGTCATAGATGCTGTCTACGTGCTATGCGGCTATACCTACGGACCACTACTCGGACTCTTTACCTTTGGTATGCTGACCACACGGTATCCCCGTGACCGTTATGTACCATATATATGTATTGCTTCGCCTTTGCTGTGTTATGTCATTGACCTGATGGCTCAGTGCTATGGCGGCTACCGTTTCGGCTACGAATTGCTGATGCTCAACGGCCTGCTCACTTTCCTTGCCCTTCTTCTGCTCAGCATGTTCAATCGGAACGGAGCTTCTCGAAATATTCCTTTGGCTGGGCATTCATCACTTTCTTGAATGTCGTGGCGAAATACTTGGGGTCTTTGAATCCGACGCGGTAGGCGATGTCGCTGACGCGCAGCTCAGGATTCTCCTTTGCCATGCGGCACGCCGTCTTGATGCGTATTTCGCGGATGAAGGCCGTGACATTCATGCCGGTTATAGCCCGTAGCTTGTTATACAGCGTGCTGGCACTCGCACCCATGTCGGCTGCAAAGGCGTCGCGGTCGTAGTCGCTGTCGTCAATATGGTCGTTGATGCACTGGATGGCGCGTTGTAGGAATTTCTGGTCGGGGGAGTTATAGGCCTGCTGTACTAGGGCCTCGCGCGACTGCTCTCCAGTGTCGTAACCCGCCGGTAGCTCTATGGTAGGCACGTTGAGCTCTATGTTGCTGGGGATGTGGAATGGTGTCGTTGAGTCAGCTTCTTGACTGACTATCTGTTCACTTTGCAGCACGTCTTTCTTGATGGGCAGCTCTATGATTACCTTGTTGCCTTGTTCGCTATAGTGCTCGCTGCGTACACTCCCGTGATGCAGATATACCAACTGCTGAACCAGTACCAGACTGGTTCGCAGCACTGCTGCGCTGTTGTCGTCAATATGTATGATGACGCGATCAAAATGCTTGTTGGTATTGACGTCAACGGAAATCTTGTTGCCCGGCGAAGCCTTCCGCGACATGTCCGACAGGAGCAGAACTATCATTTTGTCGAGATTGTCGGTGTCAATCCATCCCATCATGCTCTCGGGCGTACATTTTATATATAGCTCTACCTGCCTGGCTTCCAGAAACTCCTTGAAATTGTTGACGGTCTGCCGTATGCACTCCATGATATCGTGATTGCTTGCCAGCAATCCTAAACCACTATGAGTAGTTTTGTTGGTGTCATGATTCTGCTGTCGCAACTTCAGTCTGACGCAATAGACCGCTAACAGCAGAATAATGATGACTAACATTAGGTTTAAAATACTCATAAGAATTGTTTTTTTGCTCGGCAAATATAGGATTTTTGTTTTAATAATCAATAAAAAGGTAGATAAAAAGATGTTAAATGTGCTTCGTTTAGTTTAAAATGCGTGATTTTAAGTATGGAAATCGCGATAATAACGAAAAACAAACTATTAATAACGTTATCTGAACTCTTAGTTGTAGGTTTTCCCGTAAATTTGCAAACGAAAAGATTTTTAATGGTTAAGGTTTATGGTTGATTAATTTAGTTTTAGCAAAAATGCCTCGCTGGGAAGCGAGGCATTTTTTTTATGTGGTTGGGAAAATCTCCTGACTTTGTAGAAGTATTAATGAATTCACGGTATTTCAGCCGTTGTTCAGTAGGAATCGTTCGGCTTCTATAGCAGCTTGGCAACCAGTACCTGCAGCACTGATTGCCTGGCGGTAAACGGGGTCGGCGCAGTCTCCGGCAACAAAAATACCAGGGAGTTTAGTGCGAGGTGTACCATCAATCTTCTTCAGGTAGCCTACCTCGTCGGTATCGAGCCACTGCTTGAAGATGTCGGTATTGGGCTTGTGGCCGATTGCAAGGAAGAATCCGTCGATGGCAATATCTACCAGCTCTTCGTCGGCTTCACCCTTTCGCTTGACCAGGTGGGCACCTTCGACACCATTTTCACCAT
>JAFPEE010000238.1 GCA_017389705.1 Prevotella sp. | reverse complement strand
GACCCATGACCTCAGAGAGACCATAGATGTTGTAACCCTTCAGACCCAGTCGTTCCTGAATCTCCTGACGCATCTTCTCTGTCCAAGGCTCGGCACCAAAGGCACCAATGCGTAACTTAATCTGTTCCTTCGTGATGCCCAGTTTCTCCATTGTCTCAGCCAGATAGAGGGCGTATGACGGTGTACAGGCAATGCCCGTAATGCCCAGGTCGCGAATCAGTTTCAGGTGTTTCTCCGTATTACCTGTTCCTGCAGGAATGACAGAGGCACCCAGATGCTCAACACCATAGTGGGCTCCCAGTCCGCCAGTGAACAAGCCATAGCCGTAAGCCACAGAAAAAATATCGTCGCGGGTAACGCCAAACGACGTCAGACAGCGAGCCATACATTCGCTCCACACACCGATATCCCTACGAGTATAGCCTACGATGGTGGGATTACCCGTCGTACCACTTGAAGCGTGTACACGGATGATTTCACTCTGAGGAGCTGCTTGCAAGCCGAAGGGATAGTTGTCGCGCAGGTCCTTCTTTGTAGTGAAAGGCAGCTTCTTGATATCCTCAATGGTCTGAATATCATCCGGACGAATGTCCAGTTCCTGCATCTTGTTACGATAGAACGGTACATGGTGATAAACGTACGCAACTATCCTGCGAAGTCTTTTGCTCTGGAGCGCGCTCATCTCGTCGCGACTCATGCATTCTTTATTCGGATTCCAAATCATATTATTTTAGTTATGACGTTATAAAAATGTTATTTGTAGCACTCGAAAATCTTATCTACTTGCTGGCGGTTCATCTTGGGCGAGAGCAGGCTGGCAATCCATACCACAGGGAAACCTCCTACCATAGCGATAGCACCACAGTTGATAGGATTGATGGGGTTGCCTGCCAGCATGTTGATGACCGTGAGACCTACACCCCAGATGAAGCAGGCCCAGACGCTGGCGGTAGTGACACCACGCCAGTAGAGACCCAGCATAAACGGAGCGAGGAAAGCGCCAGCCAGCGCACCCCATGAGATGCCCATCAGCTGGGCGATGAACGTGGGCGGATTGAGGGCTATCATCAGCGAGATGACAATGAAGAACACAATCAGCACGCGCATGACTACCACTTTACGGCGCTCAATTTTCTCAGAGACGATGTCGTCGATGGTTCCTTCCTCTACCTCGCCAGGCAATGACTTCTTGTCGCGGTAGATGAGGTCGAGCGTCATGGTAGAAGATGACGTGAGTACCAGCGAAGCCAGTGTCGACATGGAGGCAGAGAGCACCAGCAGCACCACAAGGGCGATGATGGCGTCGGGTAGGGTGATGAGCATTGAGGGTACGATGCTGTCGAAAGCCAGCTTGCCGTTAGGTAGTACAGGAGGCATGCCAAACAGGCGTCCGAAACCTCCGAGGAAGTAGCATCCTCCAGCCACGATAAGTGCGAAGAAGGTGGAGATGATGGTGCCACGCTTGATGGCGCTCTCGTCAGTGATGCTATAGAACTTACCCACCATCTGGGGCAGTCCCCAAGTGCCCAGCGAGGTAAGGATGACCACACCCAGCAGGTTCCAGGGATCAGGGCCGAAAAGGTCAGCAAAGCCGCCATTTGTGGCAGGGTTGTCGTCTGCGGGCAATGCCGCCATTTTCTCTATTGCTGCACTCAGGCCGCCCTGCGTGTTCAGCACGGCAGCAATGACCACGACAATGCCAAACAGCATGATGATGCCCTGTATGAAGTCATTCATGGCTGTGGCCTTATAGCCACCCAGAATGACGTAGACAGCTGTCAGGATGGCCATGATAACCACACAATATTCGTAAGGTATGCCAAAGCCCATTTCAAACAGCGTCGAGATACCTTTGTAAACACCTGCTGTGTAAGGGATGAGGAATACGAAGGCGATGATGCTGGCGGCTATGCGGAGTCGCTGGTCGCCAAAACGGGTACCGAAGAAGTCGGGCATGGTACGGCTTTCGATATGCTGTGTCATCAGCTTGGTGCGACGCCCCAGCAGAATCCATGCCAACAGCGAACCGATGACGGCATTGCCGATACCAATCCATGTCGATGACAGACCATACTTCCATCCGAACTGTCCAGCATAGCCCACGAAGACCACAGCAGAGAAATAGCTCGTACCATAGGCGAAAGCTGTCAACCAGGGACCTACGGAGCGCCCTCCCAGCACGAATCCGTCTACACTGGCAGCCTGCTTACGACTGTAGAGTCCTACACCCAGCATGACTGCAAAGAATATAATTGTTAAAAGTATCTTGATAATCATAATGGTTTACTATTAATGGTTGATGGTTATTTCTTTTTTCCTGTATAGTCCAGACGTATCTGCATCTGGGCCATGATGGCGTGGTTGGCACCATGAATGAACTGGTTCCCCTGCGTGTAGGCGCTCTTGTAGACATACTGCAGCTGCACACGGCATTTCTTATAGAACCAGTACTGCACACCGGCGATGGCCTTGTGCTGGTCCATGCCCAGCGAGGTGTTGAAGTTGAAGAAGTCGTACGACCCTACCAGGTCGACACCTTTTCCCAGAGGTACGTTGCCGGTAACGTAGGCACCGCGACTGGTGGCACATCCATCCTTACCCTCCAGGTATTCACCGTGGACATTCACCTGGGGCGACTTGTAGTCGAAACCTATCGTCCAGCGGTTGCGCTTGTAGTTGTCTCCCACCTTGATTTCGGGGTTGTAGAGCGACTCCTTGATGGCGTGTCCGCGCCCCAGCTGACCTGTAGCCACCAGATTGAGGCCTTTCACAGGACGATACTCCAAACGGGCAATGAAGTCTTTTTCCTTGTTGCCGTCTTTCTTGTTAATGCCTTGTCCGTTCATCACCTGTGCCTCGTAGCGCAACTTGCCGTCGTTGGTCTCGCCGAAGAGGGACAGTCCGAGGTCACGACCGTACTGCACACCCATCAGAGGGTCGCTGCCACAGCCTGTCAGGAAGGTGACACCCTCTGAGTAGACATCGATGGCCTCCATAGCTGTAGGCGACAGGGGGTTCTCCAACGATACTCCATTCTTGAACTGTCCCAGGCGAACGGTCAGCGCCCTATTGTTGGTAAGGCGGTAGTCTGTGTAGTACTCCTGTACGACGCTCGAGAAGTCGTGCATAAACAGGAACGACCAGCGGTCGGTAATCTGGGCATTGACCCAGAAGAGGATGCGCTTCACTTCGAAGGTGCCTTTATCCTCACCGCCCTGGTGCGTGTAGTTGAATCCGCCCTGTGCATAACCATGTAGCTGGACACGTTCCGTGACATCTTTAAGCCAGTCAATGTCTGACTTCTTTTCTTGTCCCATGGCAGCAGTGCTGCTGAACACGGCCAGTATGGTAGCCAGTGTTGCTTGGATGAATGTTTTCTTCTTCATAGTCTTTGTTTGTTTTTGTTGGTTGTGTCGTTAATTATTAGTCTCGAAGACGGCCATGCGCTCCTCCAGTTGGTCGTACTGGTGATCTTCTATAAAAGAGGTACACACGCGCAAACCTTCCTGATGCGAGCCGGTGGTGATAAGGCAGATGGCCGAAACACCATAGTACATCAGTTCTTTGGCCAGTTGTCCGCTGGTCATGTTCTTATAGCCAATGGTAAAATAGAAACCATCGGCAACAGGACGGTCAAGGTCCTTGTCGTAGACGATGTGGAAGCCGTGCTTGCAGAAGATCTCCTTCAGCTTATGGGCACGGTCGCCATAGACTTTCACCTCGCTGCGGAAGTTGTACTCTCCATCGCAGGCAGCACGGAACATGGCGGCCAGGGCGTACTGGGCCGAGTGGCTGGTGCCTGACGAGAGGGCATAGAGCATGCGGGTGGAGAACACCAGTCCGAAGGGCAGACCCTCGTAGCGTGCGCTGAGGTCGTCGTAGTGACGATGGAACAGCTTGTCCGAGATGCACACCACACCAATGCGCTCACCAGCATAGCTGAACGCCTTGGAGCCTGAGATGAGCAGCATGTAGTTGTCCGTATAGTGCGCCACCGTGGGCTGATAGGGTGCCTCGAAGGGTTTCGACAAGTCTTGACGGAAATCCATAGCAAAGTATGCGAGGTCTTCCATGATGATGACATCGTATTTGTTGGCCAGCTCACCGATGGTCTTCAGCTCGTCATCTGTCATACAGATCCATGCGGGATTGTTGGGGTTCGAGTAGACGATGGCACAGATATTTCCGTTCTTCAGGTACGACTCTAATTTGTCACCCAGCTTGTCGCCACGGAAGTCGTAGACGTCGAAGGTCTCGTACTTGACACCCTGTACCTGCAGCTGCATCTTCTGTACGGGGAAACCTGGGTCGATGAACAGCACGGTGTCCTTCTTCTTGTCGGCCTGTGAACAGGTAAGGAACGAGGCGAAGGTGCCCTGCATGCTTCCTGTAACGGGAACGCAGCCTTCAGGGGCAATGTCGATATTGATGAAGGCCTTGACAAAGCGTGAGGCCTGCTTCTTCAGTTCTGGATAGCCCTGGATGTCGGGATAGGAGTGGGCGATACCGTCCTGTAATGCCTTAATCTGAGCATCGACACCTACCTGTGCGGCAGGCAGGCCAGGAATACCCATCTCCATCTTGATGAACTCAACGCCGCTCTCCTTCTCGGCCATAGCAGCAACCTGCTTTACCTCACGGATGGTAGCTTTGGCGAAGTCCTGAATGCCCAGCTTGGCAATCAGTCCGTCGACGATTTCTTTCTTAATGGGTGTTGGTTTCATCGCTGGGCCTCCTTACCAATAGCCAGTGCCTTGATGTTTGCGTCGACGATAGCGTCGCCCTTGCGTCCGAAGACGCGACGGATGGCATCCTCCAGTTTCTCGTACTCAATGCCCAGGGCCTTCTGTGCGGCACCCAGCAGGATGACGTTGGCAGAACGGGGAATGCCTGCGTCTTTGGCCTTCTGCTCAATGTCGAGCATGATGACGTTAGGCAGCTTGTCGAGGTCGGCCTTGACAACAGCCATGTCAGGATAGTTGGGGATATTGACGAAGGGCGTTGACGAGGTGATGATCCAGCCTTCCTTCTTCAGGAAGGGCAAATAGCGAAGGGCCTCCATGGGTTCCATCGAGATGATGACGTCAGCGCCTCCCTTGGCAATAAGGTCGCTGGCAATGGGCTCGCTAGAGATGCGCAGGTTTGACTGCACGTCGCCACCACGCTGGCTCATGCCGTGAACCTCGGCCTGCTTGATATATAGGTTCTCATTCATGGCTGCCTCGCCAATGATGGTAGCGATAGAGAGGATGCCTTGTCCTCCTACACCACAAAGGATGATATCTGTTTTCATTTTGCTTTCTTTTGCTTAAGGTGTCTTTGTAATGTTTGCATGCACTCGCGTCGTGGAATGATGACGCTGGTGCCGTGGTAGTTAATCTCGTCGCGAATCATTTGTGTAATCTCAGGCATGTTCTTGGGCAGGGGAACGACTACCTTCAGATGCTCGTCGCTCAGACCCAGACCACGACAGATGGCCTCGAACTTATTGGTTCCTGCAGAGTCCTGACCACCCGTCATACCTGTCGTCAGATTGTCAGAGATGATGACGGTGATGTCGGCATTCTCGTTGATGGCATCGAGCAGACCCGTCATGCCGCTATGGGTGAAGGTAGAGTCGCCGATGATGGCAACGGCAGGCCACTGACCTGCGTCAGAGGCACCCTTGGCCATAGTGATAGAGGCACCCATGTCGACGCACGAGTGGATGGCTCGGAAGGGAGGCAGGAAGCCCAGCGTGTAGCAACCGATGTCACCAAAGACGCGTGGGTTGTCGTATTCCTTCAGTACCTCGTTCATGGCAGCATAGACGTCGCGATGACCACAACCCTGGCATAGTGCGGGGGGGCGTGGAGCCACGTCGGCACAGGGGTCGAAGCACTGGCCAGTCTCCATGCCCAACGCCTTCTTGACGATGTCAGGATTCAGCTCACCGGTACGTGGCAGGGTGCCGTCCAGCTTGCCGTGAATGGTCTTCAAGTCGCCTACGCCACGTACGATGTCCTCGATGAAGGGCTGGCCTTCCTCTACGATGAGCACCTCCTGACACTCGTCCATCAGCTGACGTACCAGCTGCTTGGGCAGGGGATACTGTGACACCTTCAAGATGGTATAGGGACAGCCGTTGGGGAAGCACTCCATGACATAGTTGTAGCCGATGCCGCTGGCCAGAATGCCCAGCTTCTTGTCGCTACCTGGGTTGTATTTATTATAGGTAGAGTTGACTGCGTCCTGCTCTAGCTGAGCCTGCTGAGCTGTCACATGGTCATTGCGCTTGCGGGCATTGGCAGGTAGCAACACCCAGTTGGCTGCTACAGCATTGTAGTTCAAGGCGTTCTGCTCGCGTGCCTCGTCCTGTACCTCTACGACAGCACGTGAGTGGGCCATACGCGTGGTGACGCGCATCAAAACGGGCAGACACTGCTGCTCAGAGTATTCGAAGGCCTTAGCCATCATGTCGTAGGCTTCCTGCTGGTTAGAGGGCTCGAAGGTGGGGATCATGGCAAACTTACCATAGAAGCGTGAGTCCTGCTCGTCCTGAGAGGAGTGCATCGAGGGGTCGTCGGCTACCAGCACGATGACACCACCGTTGACACCTGTCATGCCACTGTTTACAAACGGGTCGGCACAGACGTTCAGTCCTACGTGCTTCATGCACACCAGGGCGCGCTTGCCCATGAACGACATACCCAAGGCAGCCTCCATTGCTGTCTTTTCGTTGGTCGACCAGCGGCTATGGATGCCACGCTCTTTAGCTAACTGATTGCCCTGAATAAACTCCGTGATTTCTGTCGACGGCGTGCCAGGATAGGCATACACACCACTCAGTCCGGCATGTATGGCTCCCAATGCAATGGCCTCGTCGCCCAATAATAGTTTTTTTGTCATATATGTCTTTTTGTTAGATTTTTATTCATTTGGCTTGCAAAATTACGGTTTTTTATTCAATCTAACAAATAATATGATGATAAAAATTGGTTTTTTGCTTACTTCTTCGTACCTTTGCGGGCAAATTAAAAACAAAACGCAAGGAATTATGGATACAATCAAGCATCTTTTTGCACAGAAACTGATGGATATTAAAGCCATTAAGTTGCAGCCCAACGAGCCATTTACGTGGGCTTCGGGCTGGAAATCGCCCATTTATACGGATAATCGCAAGACGCTGGGCTTTGCTGACGTTCGCTCGTTTGTCAAACTTGAGCTCTGCCACGCCATTCAGGAGCATTTCCCTGAGGCTGAGGCTGTGGCTGGCGTCGCAACAGGTGCCATTGCACAGGGTGCGTTGGTGGCTGACGAGCTGGGGTTGCCCTATGCCTACGTGCGTCCGAAGCCAAAGGATCATGGTATGGGCAACCAGGTGGAAGGCGAGCTGAAGAAGGGCGCCAAGGTGGTAGTCGTCGAGGACCTTATCTCTACAGGGGGGTCAAGTCTGAAGGCTGTCGAGGCCCTGCGCCAGTATGGCGTCGAGGTCATCGGCATGGTGGCATCGTTCACCTATGGCTTCCCTGTGGCCGAGCAGGCTTTCCAGGAGGCTGGTGTCAAGCTGGTGACCCTGAGCAACTATGCTGCCGTGCTGGAACAGGCAGCTAAGACGGGCTATATCAAGCCTGAGGAAATAGAAGTGTTAAACGAGTGGCGTAAGTCACCAAATACGTGGAAACAATGACAAAGTTTGAAAGTAGTGTAAAGCAGATACCTTACTCGGTAGAGGATGTGTATCGCAACATCAGTGACCTGAATAATTTGGAGCGTGTGCGCGACCGTATGCCTAAGGACAAGCTGAACAGCTTCTCCTTCGACAGCGACTCCGTAAGTGTGAATGTCGATCCCGTGGGCGATCTGAAGCTGCGCATCATAGAGCGCGAGGAGAACAAGTGTGTCAAGTTCGAGTCGGAGTCGTCACCCGTGCCCTTCAACCTGTGGGTTCAGGTGTTGCCCGTCAGCGAGGCAGAGAGCAAGATGAGGGTTACTGTCCAGGCCGACGTTCCCTTCATGCTAAAAGGTATGGTGGCTGGTCCCTTGCAGGACGGTGTCGAGAAGATTGCTGATGTCCTGTCAAAAATTCCATTTAAGTAAAGAATGAACAAACTCTGGGAAAAGAATTTCGAGGTGAATGCTGAGATAGAGCGCTTCACCGTAGGCCGCGACCGCGAGATGGATCTCTATCTGGCGCGCTACGATGTGTTGGGCTCTATGGCCCATATCACCATGCTGGAAAGCATTGGTCTCATTGGCAAGGACGAGCTGCCCATGCTGTTGGCTGAGTTGCGAAACATCTACGACGTCTGTGAGCGTGGCGAGTTCGTCATCGAGGAAGGTGTCGAGGACGTCCACTCGCAGGTGGAGCTCATGCTGACCCGCAAGTTGGGCGACATGGGTAAGAAGATACACTCAGGCCGTTCGCGCAACGATCAGGTGCTGGTCGACCTGAAGCTCTTCACCCGTCATGAGCTGATGGAGGTAGCTGAGGGCGTCAAGCTGCTCTTCGACGAACTCATCCAGAAGAGTGAGCAATACAAGCAGGTGCTCATGCCTGGCTATACCCACTTGCAGGTGGCTATGCCCTCTAGCTTTGGACTGTGGTTTGGTGCCTATGCCGAGTCGCTGACGGACGATATGCTGTTCCTGCAGGCGGCTTACAAGATGACCAATCGCAATCCGCTGGGCTCGGCAGCAGGCTATGGAAGTTCGTTCCCCCTGAACCGTCAGATGACCACCGACCTGCTGGGCTTCGACTCGATGGACTATAACGTGGTGTATGCCCAGATGGGACGCGGCAAGATGGAGCGCAACGTAGGCTTCGCGCTGGCTACCATCGCCGGTACGCTGGCAAAGATGGCCTTCGACGCCTGCCTGTTCAACTCGCAGAACTTCTCGTTCGTCAAGTTGCCCAAGGAGTGTACCACAGGCTCCAGCATCATGCCTCACAAGAAGAACCCCGACGTCTTTGAGCTTATCCGTGCCAAGTGCAACAAGCTGCAGGCACTGCCCCAGCAGGTGACTCTTATCATGAACAACCTGCCCGTGGGTTACTTCCGCGACCTGCAGATCATCAAGGAGGTGTTCCTGCCAGCCTTTGGCGAGCTGAAGGACTGTCTGCAGATGGCTGCCTACATCATCAATAAGATAGAGGTGCGCGAGGATATCCTCGACAACCCCATGTACGACCCCATGTTCAGCGTCGAGGAGGTGAACCGTCTGGCCGCAGAGGGCATGCCCTTCCGCGATGCCTACAAGAAGGTGGGTCTGGACATCGAGTCAAGCAACTTCAAGCCAAACAAGGACATTCACCACACGCACGAGGGCTCTATCGGCAACCTCTGCAACGACCGCATACAGGTGCTGATGGACCAGACGTACGGAGCTTTTGGCTTTGAGCGTGTCCGTGAGGCTGAAGCGACGCTCTTGACAACGCACTAAATCCCGATGAAATGGTTTTTTTGGTGAGCTTGGCTTTCGATGAAATGGGCTCTTTTTTGAAACTTTATATTCGATGAAATGGGAATTTTCTGTAATAAGATTCCGATGAAATGGGTATTTTTTGCATTTCTCGTCCCTGCCGTCCTGCTACTGACTGGTTGTCAGGCTGAGGGCGAGTACTCTACGTGGCCCTGTCGGTTCGACTATAACAACATGATTCACCAGGACCCCACGCTGGCTACAGCTATGAATGCCAACTCGCGCGGGGTGTTCTGTAAGATTTCGGAGTCGGGACCGAAATACTCCTTCCAGAACAATCAGAACATGTCGTCGCAGCAGGTCATGACGGAAGAGGAGCGCCGCAGCAACTTCATCCTGGGCGTCAACAACGGCATTATTGTGGGCTACCAGACGTTTAACACCACACCCAACGGAGGTTATGTAGCCTACGATGCGCAATGCCCCAACTGTGTCAGGAAGGAGAACAACTACCTGAACCCGAAGTATCCGTTGTCCATGAGTACAAGTGGCATCGCCACCTGTGGCAAGTGCGGCAAGAAGTACGATATGAATAATGGTGGCATCATACAGAATGGCGAGGAGGGCGATGTCGGGCTGGAGAAGTATCTGGCTATGGCGACGGAACCGCTAGGCTATCTCAGCGTGGGTACTAAGCGGTAAAGGCTCTGGGCTTTGCGTCTTTCAGTACAAGGTGCTTGAAGTCGAAAAACAAAAATAAATCGGAATTTGTTTTGTGTTTTGCTCGCTAATTCGTACCTTTGCACCCGCTAAGGTCGCCGCGATGGTGGAATGGTAGACACGAGGGACTTAAAATCCCTTGGCCATAAAGGCTGTGCGGGTTCGAGTCCCGCTCGCGGCACAAGGGAGTCCTCAACGGGCTCCCTTTTTTTGTCTGCCTGCGCCCTATTCGCATTACGACTGAACAGCGTTTAGTCGTAATACGAAGGCTGTTCAGTCGTGATATGAATTCCAGGCAGGGTACACCCCATTGCGTCTTCATCCGTAATATGAATTTCATGTCTCTGTCTCGGGCTGGGATGGGTTGATCGGACTTTCTATATTTGATTTTGGAACTGTAACACTGTAACGCTGTAACACCGAAATCGGCCAAGCGAGTGTCTTTTCGGAGTTATGAGAGTTTGGTGTGTACTACCCTAAACCACCTAAATTTTTCTAAATAAATGACAAAGAAGCTTGGTGGTCTCGGATTTTTTCCGTACCTTTGCAAGTAGTAATAAACATTAGGTTAAAAGATGAATAAAATGAAAGTAAAAGCATTGGTTTTGATGGCAGTCGCAGGACTGCTGACGGCTTGCTCCGGTAAGCTGGGCAATTTGTCGAGTGACAACTTCAGGGTGAACCCTAGTCCGCTGGAGACGGAGGCAGGGCAGGTGACGGCTACTATTAATGGTACGTTCCCTGAGAAGTATATGAACAAAAAGGCTGTGGTGAAGGTCATCCCCGAGTTGCGCTTCACGAAGAACGGACAGACAAAGACTGTAAAGGGCCAGTCCGCCATATTCCAGGGCGAGAAGGTGCTGGGCAACAACCAGACCATCTCTTACGTGTTGGGTGGTCACTACACCATGAAGACTACGTTCCCCTACGAGGATGCCATGCATAAGAGCGACCTCTACCTGACCTTCGACGCCAAGGTTGGCAAGAAGCAGGTACAGGTGCCTGCCGTCAAGGTGGCCGAGGGCGTCGTTGCTACCAGCGAGCTGTACCGTCAGACGTTGCTGCAGTCGAAGGGCTGCCTGGCACAGGATGGTTTCCAGCGCGTGGTGGCTCAGAAACAGGAGGCTAACATCCGCTTCCTGATTCAGCAGGCCGAGTTGCGCAAGAGCGAGCTGAAGACGGGTTCAGTACAGGAGTTCGTAGCCCTGCTGAAGCGCATCAGCCAGGACCGCCAGGGCCTGAACCTGCAGAACGTGGAGGTGTCAGCCTATGCATCGCCCGACGGTGGCTTCCAGCTGAACGAGAAGCTTGCCAATAAGCGTCAGCAGAATGCTGAGGGCTATGTGAAGCAGCAGATGAAGCAAGCCCAGCTAGACGGTGCCGTAGAGGCTAACTACACGGCTCAGGACTGGGAGGGTTTCCAGCAGCTGGTGGCTGCGTCGAACATCCAGGATAAGGACGTCATCCTGCGTGTACTTTCTATGTATAAGGACCCCGAGGAGCGCGAGCAGCAGATCAAGAACATGAGTGCAGGCTTCCGCGAGCTGGCTGACGGCATCCTGCCCGAGTTGCGCCGTGCCCGTCTGACCATCAACTACGACGTGGTGGGTCGTGACGACCAGCAGATTAAGGACCAGCTGGCACAGGACGCCTCGAAGCTGAGCGTCGAGGAGATGCTGTATGCTGCCACGCTGACGGACAATACTGCTGAGAAGGAGCGTATCTACAAGCAGACCACCCAGCTGTATCGCAGCGACGTGCGTGCCTATAACAACCTGGCAACACTGGCTTGGCAGCAGGGCGACTACAGTCAGGCTGAGATGTGGCTCGACAAGGCCAAGGCCGTCAATGGCAACTGTCCTGAGGTCAATGCCAACCTGGGTATGCTGGCACTGCAGCAGGGCGACGTGGAACAGGCTGAGAACCTTATCGGCAAGGCCGCTGGTGCTTACAACCTGGCAGAGGCCCTGGGTAACCTGCATCTGGCACAGGGCAATTACGCGCTGGCCGCACAGGACTTGAGCAAGACCATATCGAACAGTGCCGGACTGGCTCAGTTGCTGACCAAGAACTATGCCGAGGCTGCACAGACGCTGAAGGCCGTGAAGCCCGCCGACGCCTGGACCGACTATCTGCAGGCCATCGTCTGCGCCCGACAGGGTAACACTGGAATGGCAGGCTACTTCCTGCGCCAGGCCGTGGAGAAAGACCCCAAGCTGGCAGCATATTCTGCTGACGATCTGGAGCTGAAGAACATTAAGTAATCAGGTAATAATAAGGTAAAAGCAGTAGAAAGGGAACCGTTTGGACAATGGCAAAGAATGAAGCAATAAAATGGATAAAGCACGTGGCAACGGTGTTGCCTTTCTACCTTTTTACCTTTCTGCTCGTGGCCTGTAGCGTCGACAGCGACAAGTTCCGCCTGCAAGGTCGTCTGCGTAACATGAACCAGGGTGAGTTCTGGGTGTACAGCATGGACGGCAGCACGGAAGGCATTGACACCATCCCCGTGCGCGAGGGACGCTTCTCGTATGAGATACCCTTGCGATCGCCATCGACACTGGTCGTTATCTTCCCCAACTACTCCGAACAGCCTGTCTTTGCCGAGCCAGGCATTGAGGTGGACATCAAGGGCGACGCATCGCACCTGAGGGAGATTGCCATCAACGGTACTGACAACAACGAGGAGATGACCAAGCTGCGTATGGAGCTGGGTAAGCTGATGCCCCCGGAAGTGCCCAAGCGCGTGGAGCAGTTCATCAAGGATAATCCTGGCTCACCCGTCAGCGTCTACCTGGTGCAACGCTACTTCCTGACCGAGAGCAACGCCAACTATAAGAAGGCACAGGAACTGGTGGAGCTGATGTCGATAGAACAGCCTGACAACGGACAGATCATCAAGTGGAAAAAGACGTTGAAAGGACTGCGCAACGGTATGCTGAACAGCAAACTACCCGCCTTTTCAGCCAAGGACGTCAAGGGACGCAGTGTATCTCTGGACGACCTGAAGAAACAGCTGAACGTGGTGACCGTCTGGGCCTCGTGGAACTACCAGAGCAGCGACATACAGCGCCGACTGCAGAAGCTGAAGAAAGACTACGGCGACAAGCTGGGCGTTTTGAGCGTCTGTCTGGATGGGCGTCCTGCTGACTGTAAACGGCTCGTGGAACGCGACTCACTGCCCTGGAAGACAGTATGCGACGGGCGTATGTGGGACACACCCCTGCTGGCTAAGCTGGGCGTTGCCGATGTACCCTCCAACCTGATCATCGACAGCAAGGGCACCATCGTGGCACGCGACCTGAATCCTACGAAGCTGGAGGAGGAAATCAAAAATCGACTGAAGTAACAAATAGTAAAGGTATCGAGATATGGGCAAGGCATTGAAGTGGATAGTAAGAACTGTAGTTGCGCTGATAGCTGTTATAATACTGTTGCTGGTAGGCGCTTTTGCAATGTTGAACACCTCATGGCTGCAGAAAGCGCTGTTGACGAGGGCTACTACGCTGTTGACAGAGAAGCTGGAGACGAAGGTGGAGATAGACAGCGTGAGCATTGACTTGCTGACACTCGATGCCAAGCTCTACGGACTTATGGTTGAGGACCGCCAGCAGCGTAAGATGCTACAACTGGAGTTCCTTCAGGCCGACGTTGACGTCCTGGCACTGCTGGACGACGAGATACGTGTATCCAAAGCCAAGGTGGAAGGCATCCAGGCTGAGCTGCACAAGTTGCCCAAGGACTCACTGTCACCCGACACCGTTGCCAACTACCAGTTTGTGATTGACGCCTTCAAGTCGGACAAGAAGAAAGCCAAGAAGGCGACCCCCGACTCCGCAGGTGTAAAGAAAAAGAAGCTGGCATTCATCATGAACAGGGTGTCGGCAGAGCGTATAAACGTGAAGTTCAATAACGACAGCGTAGGCCTGGACAAACTCGTATTAGAGCAGACGCGTCATGGTAGTCCCCAAGGTAAGGTAGAAGGTCTGCGTGGCAAATGGGAACGCTACAACAAGAAAGGCTACCTGGTGACGAATACCGTGCTGCTGACGCGTCTGGACTATCACGAGGAGGAAGGCAATCGGATGATAGATATCCACAGGCTTAACTTCAAGACCAATAACCACCATCCTCGTAAGAACGCGAGCAAGCCCAAGCGTGGCTTCTTCGACGTGGGTCATTTTAACCTGTGGGCGAACCTGAAGGTGAACATAGACCGAATAGAGAATGGTACGGTACACGGCTGGCTCAAGGAGTTCACCGCTCAGGATACCATCTCGGGCATCGATATCACCAAGCTGCAATGTGAGGTGACAGCCAACAAGGAAGGCATGCGCCTGGAGGATGTTGCCATCAAACTGAAGAACACCGAGCTGCATTTTGTGAGAGCCGACATGAAGTTCCCCAACAAGAAAAAAGGCACCAAGCTGTCATACTTCACCTCGACCATCGGCGGCAGGGTCATCCTGAAGGACATATCGAGAGCCTTTGCCCCTGTGCTGCGTAATTTCGAGTTGCCCCTGGACCTCAGCGTGCGTATGGATGGCGACGCAGAGGGAATGAGGTTCCACGATGTGGTGGTGTCGCGCCCCAACGACCTGTTGAAAATCAAGGCGAAGGGTTTTATCACGGGTCTGAAGAACAAGTACGACCTCAAGGTACACTTCGACGTGAAAGAGACCATCGTCAAGGGTAACGAGAAGGAGCGTATCATCAACCAGTTCGTAGTGAAGAAGTTCATGATGAAACAACTGCATGCCCTGGGAACGCTTCATTACAAGGGCTCGTTCGACGTGGTGTATAAGCGTGAGGAGTTCCAGGGTGTGGTGAATACCAAGGCTGGAGCCATCAACTTCTTCTTCGCATTGGACGAGAAGAACAAATACGTGCTGGGTCGTGCCAATGCTGTCAATATCAAGCTGGGCGAGGTGATGGACATGCCTGACATAGGTCCCGTGACGGCTACAGCCAACTTCAAGTTCGACATCTCCAAGCCTCGTACGGCCATTATGCGTCGTAAGCTGGGAGGCAAACTGCCTATCGGTGAGGTGACAGCCAACGTTGCTGAGGCATCGTATAAATTTGTCAAGGTCACCGATGTCGACGTGAAGATTGTCAGCAATGGTGCCATCGCAGAGGGAAGCCTGAAGACGCCAGGCAAGTTTGCTGACCTGAGCTGCACCTTCTCGTTCACCAATACCAACGAGATGAAGAAGACGAAGATTAAGCCAGGCATTCGTTTCCACCTCTTTGATAAGAAGAAGACTTCCGACGAGGACGAGGCCGCTAAGAAGCAGCAGAAAGAAGACGAAAAGAAGCGCAAGGCAGAAGAGAAGGCTGCAAAGAAAGCCGCCAAGGCTGAGGCCAAGGCTGCCCGTAAGGCTGCCAAGGAGGCTGAGGAAGCCGCTGAGGCCAAGGAGAAGGCTGCCCGTAAAGCCGCCAAGGCTGAGGAGAAGGCTGCCCGTAAGGCTGCTAAGGCTGAGGCAAAAGCTGCCCGTAAGGCTGCTAAGGAGGCCGAGAAAGCTGCTAAGCGTGCTGCCAAGGAAGCGCTACAATAGAACTGCTTTTCCATCCTTGCGAATACAGACGTACAATCTGTTGACTGGGTATGGCTGGCAGATAACAAAATAGGGCCCAAAGGCCCTATTTTGTTTCCTGTTATTTCTGCTATTACAGACTCGCAACCAGAGGACGCATTACCTCAGGCAGTTTCACAATCGACTCCTTACCAAAGATGAGTCGTGTCGGGGTCATGTAATCAAAGTTCTGCATAAAGAATCTCCTTTAGTCTTTTATTTCAAGTTAAAATGTCATATTCCCCTCTCTGCCCAGTCGCCTCTGTCAAGGTTCCGATAGCCGATGGCTTCGGCAATATGGTGGCTCTGTACTTTCTCTGAGCCTTCGAGGTCGGCAATAGTGCGGGCAACCTTCAAGATACGGCTGTAGGCACGTGCTGACAGTTTCAGACGTTCCATCGCCATACGTAGCATGTCGAGTGAGGCGGCATCGGGTTCGGCAAACTGGTGGAGCATCTTCTCCGTCATCATGGCATTACAATGAATACCCTTATAATTCATAAAGCGCTCTTCCTGTATTTTACGGGCCTTAATAACGCGTTCCCTAATGATTTCTGATGGTTCGCCAGGTTGCATCTGACTGAGCTGGGCGAAGGGTACTGCCTGTATTTCGCAATGGATATCGATGCGGTCGAGTAGGGGGCCGCTGATCTTGTTCATGTAACGCTGAATCTGACCTGGGGTGCAGACGCAGTTGTGCGATGGGTCTCCATAATACCCGCAGGGGCAGGGATTCATCGAGGCAATGAGCATGAACGAACAGGGATACTCTACATTGTACTTCGCACGACTGATGGTGATTCTCCTGTCTTCCAAGGGCTGGCGCAACACTTCAAGGACGCTACGCGACAGCTCAGGCATCTCGTCTAGGAACAGCACGCCATTGTGGGCGAGACTGATTTCACCGGGTTGTGGATTGTTCCCTCCTCCAACAAGAGCCACCTGCGATATGGTATGGTGTGGAGCGCGGAAGGGGCGCTGACTGATGAGGCTGGTGTCACGATTCAACTTACCGGCAACGCTATGTATCTGCGTGGTTTCCAGACTTTCAGCAAGTGACAGCGGAGGCAGAATACTAGGCAGGCGCTTGGCGAGCATCGACTTACCACTACCTGGCGGACCTATCATGATCAGATTATGTCCACCTGCTGCCGCTACCTCCAACGCACGCTTTACGCTCTCCTGACCACGCACATCAGCGAAGTCGAGTTCGAACACATTCTGCTGCTCATAGAACTCACGTCGGGTGTCTATGACGGTTGGCGCGTATGATGTGTCGCCATTCATGAATTTGATGACGTCCGACAGGGTCTCCATGCCATAGACCTCTAGCTGGTTGACGACGGCAGCTTCGCGGATGTTCTGCTGGGGGACAATGAGCCCTTTGAACTTCTCCTTACGTGCACGAATGGCAATGGGAAGTGCACCTCGAATGGGTTGCAGGTGCCCGTCAAGCCCTAACTCACCAACCAGCATAAACTGTTCCAGACGCTCACTCTCAACCTTGCCGTTGGCTGCAAGGATACCTATGGCCAAAGGCAGGTCGTAGCCTGAGCCTTCTTTCTTGATATCTGCAGGCGAAAGGTTAACGGTGATGTCCATCGTGGGCATCTTGAAGCCGTTGTTCACCAGCGCTGCCTTGATGCGGTCGTAGCTCTCCTTGACAGCGGTGTCGGCGAGTCCCGTCAGGTGGAACTGCACGCCACGCGACATACTGACCTCTACGGTAACCGTAGTCACCTCCAGTCCGTTGACAGCAGCACAAAAAGTCTTTACTAGCATAATATTTACGTTTTGTGCTTGCAAAGTTACGAAAAAACGAGAGAAATGCCAAATTTATTTGAGCGTTTCCGAGTGCTGAGTAAGTTCGGCGAAGCCAAAGTTACGAAAAAACGAGAGCAATGCAAAAGGAAAACGATTTTTCTTTTGCATTTTCGAGCGAAAGATTGCACCGTCACACTCTCTAATCTTTGTTTTACCTCTACTAATTTCGAGAAAAATGACTGCTATTTTACTGATTTTGTGCAATTTATGCAAGTATTACACCGGAAATCTCCCTCTACTTTACCTCTACTTTGCCTCTACTTTGCTTCTACTAAATTTTCATCTTCCTCGACATACTATATATTATTAAGCAAGTCCTTGGCGAGCAAGAGCCCATGCCATCTTCCCACGCTGAAACTGCATGTTCCCACGCTGGGAACACTTCATTCCCACGGTGGGAATGTTAGGAAAGCCCCCTTGTCAATCTGTTATTAGCAACCCACAAACACAGCGAACTACATGGTAGTGAGTTAGTAGAGGGAATGTAGAGGCAAAGTAGAGGACAGGTAGAAGCAAAGTAGAGGCGGCAAACTTTGTAAATCACTTATTAATAAGCAGTTAGATTGGTTCTAGTAGAAGGAAAACGAATTTTATAATCTTATCCCACACGCAGTGCTTTAACAAATACTTGTTCCCAAAGGTGATCACATTGGCTTCAGCATATTCTTCGGGTCGAGGGCTTCGTCGAGCTTCTCCTGCGTCATCAGGCCTTTCTCGAGTACGATATCGTAGACGGAGCGGTTGGTTTCGAGGGCTTCCTTGGCGACCTTGGTAGAGGTCTTGTAGCCGATGTAAGGATTTAAGGCGGTGACGATGCCGATGGAGTTTTTGACCATGTCCATGCAACGCTCCTTGTTGACGGTGATGCCCAGCACGCACTCCTCGGTGAGGGTGGAGGAGAGTGGAAGTAGTCTGCAATCTGAATGAGTGAGTCGAACTTGGCGAAGTTGATGTGAATCTGTTCCATAACGTTTTTTTTGTTTAAATTATAATGCAAAGATACTGTTTTTCAACTACCGAAGCCTTGTAGTTATACATATAACTTAACAAATAGAAGACTTTTAGAAATTCATTTTCATTTTATGAATATGCTTATGGAGCTATGTGGTAAAAACCAAATACAAATTAAGTTTCGAAGATTTTCTGTATTTCTCCGAAACTTGTATATTTATTCAAAATAAGGAACTACTGCCAACAGGTATATAGTTCCCTTCGCAAATTATTTGGATGAAAGGCTATGTGTACTCACCAGCTTTAACGAGAACGGAGCGGAGACAGTCCAGGGAATATGGATAAAACTTCCTTTTGACAACAAAGGTAATAAAAGTTGCCGCAGTATTTGGACGTTTCAAATATTTTTTGTATATTTGCACCCAAACAGTAACTAAAATGCCGATGAAACTGAAAGAACTACTATCATTCACCGAGTGGTTTTCTTATCGTCAGAAAATTGGACTGCTGGTAATAGCAGGCGTCCTTGTTGGCTTGGGTGGGCTGTTCACGTATCTGCTACGTGCGCATACCTATTTTATAGGTGATGACCCTGCAGCCTGCGTCAACTGCCACATCATGACGCCCTATTATGCCACCTGGAGCCATTCGAGTCATGGACGCGACGCTACGTGTAACGATTGTCATGTGCCCCACCAGAACCTGGCCATGAAATATGGCTTCAAGGCGTTAGACGGTCTGAAGCACACAGCCTACTTTGTGACTCATGCCGAGCGTCAGGCTCCGATGGCTGAGACGCTGACGGGCCAGGTGGTGATGGACAACTGCATCCGCTGTCATACGCAGCTGAATACGGAATTTGTGAATACTGGCCGTATGGGTTATATGCAGCAGCAAGCCCAGGGCGGTAAGGTGTGCTGGGACTGTCATCGCAACGTGCCTCATGGCGGTATGAACTCGCTGATGGCTACGCCCAACGCAGAAGGTGTTACTCCCCTTCCTCCCAGTCCTGTACCTGAGTGGCTTCAGAAGCTAATGGATTAGAGAAGTACGAGGTAGGAGGTACATCAAGATTCAAATATCAAAATTCAAACATCAAAAGTCAAAACTAAAACTTAAATATTATGGCAAAACAATTGAAGAAATGGCAAGGCTGGTTGCTCTTTGGCGGCTCAATGGTTGTGGTCTTCTTGTTAGGACTGCTTGTTTCATCTCTGATGGAACGTCGTGCCGAGGTGGCCAGCGTGTTTAACAACAAGCGTACCGTATTTGAGGACAGCATCGTGGCCCAGAGCGAGAAGTTCAAGGCCGACTATCCACGTGAGTATGAGACATGGGCTATGACGGAGGACACCTCGTTCGAGTCGAAGTATAATTCCTCGCAGGAGGTTGACGTCCTTGCGGCACGTCCTGAGATGGTGGTGCTGTGGGCAGGCTATGCCTTCTCACGCGACTACAACACCCCTCGCGGGCACAAGCATTGTATCGAAGACCTGCGCAAGATCCTGCGTACGGGTAACTCAGGCATCGATGGCGACGGCGACATGCAGCCGGCTACCTGCTGGACCTGTAAGGGTCCCGACGTGCCTCGCATGATGCGTGAGCTGAGTGACTCGAAATCAGTCTTCGATCCCACCAACTACTATGCCTACGAAGGCAAGT
>JAFPEE010000237.1 GCA_017389705.1 Prevotella sp. | reverse complement strand
ACCGCTCTCCCCTAACACAAAAGGGTGTATAGTGTTAGGGTAGAGGGACTTTACGATGAAATACTTAGAAACGCACGCCGATGAAGGCACGGGCCCGCCACTTGTTCTGGTTGACAACCAAATTCTTGTCGTCGAAAACGGAATTGTTCATGACAAGAGTGGCACCAGCGAAGTAGCGCATGGAGAAATTATAAACGACAGCAAGCCGTTCATTAAAAATCACGTTGAAGCGAATATTTTGAGCCTCTTTATTCTCGCCGTTCACAATCATCTTATTGCGATTATAGACCACGGCAGTTGGCAGCAACGAGGCGTGGAGCAACCACTTACGGCCCAACACGAGATTATAGCCGTAGCCACCGCCGAGACCTATGTGCCCAAACTCGATGGTTATCTCTGGAGCATCGGGGGCTCTCTGCTTTAACTCGTCGTTGGATTTGATACTGCCGCCCTGATAGCTGATACCGACCAGCCATGAGCCTGCTGAGCGACGCTGAATATAGCTCTGCGTGAACGCAGCAGGATAAGAAAAGCGGCGATGGTTGAAGGTGTAGTAGCCTACTAAGTTCAGCACCTTCAACGTCGCGTCGTCCGTCTCAAGCCTCTTGTCCCCTCTATCACCACGAATATCACCCGACAGCGATTCTGACCGCTGGTAACTCAGATCGAGACTGAGGCGGCTGCCATAGTAGTTGAGATTCAGCTCATAGTCCTTATAGACGCCACTCCACTTGGCAGGATTGATGGCAATGGCGGCTCCTATGCCCCGATAGTTGCCAGCCAGCGAGAACGTGGTCTTATGCTTGGTGCTGAGATCCGCTTTCGAGTAGATGCCATTGATCGTTCCCTTGGCATGAAACGTGTTGCCCGTCTGATTCATCCTTACCTTCAGCGTCAGGCCTTTGCCTTCCGGGCGCATCACATAGGCTGAGTCATACTTTGAGTTAAAATAACGGGCTCCGAGTTTGTCGGATACACGCTTCCATATGCTCTCTTTCCGAACGATGGTATCGCCAGTAGCAACTGTCTGCGCAACACTATCGGACAACAGTTGGGGACAGACGTCTGTGTCTGCCCCGACTGTTGCCGACCCAATCATGATGGCTGAGGAAATGATGATAAGTCTCCGAAACATCTTAATTGGTATAGAACTTTGCACCGATGGAGAGTCCGATGATGTCTTTCAGCTTTACATCGCTACTCTGGAACATGGAGCGGACATAGAGGTCGCACGTGCTGAACTCATAGAACAGTGCGATACGGCTATGCCTTCTGCGTTTGCTCTCGGGTATCTTGAACTCGATGCGCTCGCCTAATGCAAGGTTCAGACGGAACTTGGTTGACATGAACTGATAATAGTCGTCGGGATAACGGCCTGGCTGGCTCTTCCAGAACTCATGTCCATAGACGGTGTTGAGATAGAGGCTGGCGGTCAGCGGGCAGAACCTCCAACGGTCTTCGGGTATCTTCCCGATAATCTTCGAGAGGTCAATCTTCCATGGGATGTAGTTACCCTTCAGGGTCGTTGTCACCTTAGGACGCGAGGAATCATGCTTAGGGATGAAACCTACCAGCAACTCCGTCTCCCATTTCCTGCTCTTGCCATAACTCCAGCCGATACCTGCCGACAGGGTACCCATGTTACCGGCATTCTGGATGACGAAATGGGTAGGTATCAGCGACAACCAGGCATTCTGCTTGCGCTCAAGCCGCCGTTCAAACTTACTCTGCTGTATATCGAGGCTATCGCCAGCCATGACATGCAATGTACATGTCAGCATTGCCATACTAATAACGAATCTGTTCAATTTCATAACCCTTCTCAAATTTTGGTGATATAGTCATTATACGATAGTTACGGTGACTGGCACAGTCGATGGCATAGAACATCAGACCGTCGCCATAGATGTCGGAGACAGTGTCGTTGTGGTCGTGCCCGTAGATGCAGCACATGAGGCCTGGAGCGAAATCAAGATAGCGGCGGAATGCCTTGCAGACATTGTTGTTGAACTGGTCGCTGAATGGTGCGGCATGCATCACGATGACAGTACGGTCGAACTTGTCGGTATCCTTCGTAAACTGTTCCTCCATGAAATCGAAGTTGGGTACTGAGGCCAGGTAGTCGTACTCTACAGCATTGGTGTTCAGGCAAATGAACTTGACGCGGCCTGCAATAAACGAGAAGTCGCAGGCGCCATACATCACCTCATAAGTCTGGTTGCCAGTGCCGAGGAAGTCGTGGTTGCCAATCAATGCCACAAACGGGCAGTTCAGGCCCATCAGTACGTCGCGCGACCATTCGTATTCCTTCTCTGTAGCGGTATCTGTCAGATCGCCACAGTGTACCACGAAGTCGACGTTCTTGCGATTCACATCCTCCACTTGGTCGCGTGCATCGCCAATCCACAGGTGGGTGTCGCTGATAAACGCGATGCGAAGTTCTTCCTTGTTGGCAAACTCTTTCTCGATGATTGCCGTCTGCTTGGCATTGATACCTGTCTCCCCCTGGATGTTCACATCGTAGGGATGTGTCTCGAATCCGCTACACGACAAAAGCAGATGGACGAGGAATCCCCCAACTATCGCCAGGGCTATTTTTCCTGTTGATTTAAATAATTCTACTTTCATAATCTTCATT
>JAFPEE010000236.1 GCA_017389705.1 Prevotella sp. | reverse complement strand
GTGGAGGAGAAGTTCGACCTGACGCCCGACGAGCAGGACCCCAAGAAGAAGAAGTACGGCAAGAAGGTCACCCCTCTGCTGGACTGGATCGCGGAGAATGCGTAGACTCTCCCCTAACCCCTCTCTGTTTAGAGAGGGGAACAAGGGGCGGTCAGCTCGACCTTAGACCTTTGACCTTAGACTTTAGACCTTTAACCTTAGACAATTATGAAAAAAGAGACTTGGAAAACGATTCTGCAGTTCATTGTCAGCATACTGACGGCTGCTATTACCGCACTGGGAACGACCAGCTGCATGGGCTAAGGGCCCTTCTGATGAGGGGTAAGCGGATTTTTCGTTCGGAAAAGCAAAAAAAACGAGTTTTTATTTGGTTTATTGCTTACTTATTCGTACCTTTGCAGCCGTTCAGAGGAATGGGAGACTCAACCGAGAGTCTCTCATTCTTATTTTTAATCATTAAATAGCGTTTATGATAGACAAGAACGTAGTGACAAAAGCTGTTGAGGAGTGGCTCGCAAAGGGCGACTACTACCTCGTGGATGTAGAGATGACTGCCGACGACCGTATCGTGATAGAGATAGACCACGCCGACGGTGTATGGATAGAAGACTGTGCCGACCTGAGCCGTCACCTGCAGGAGTCGCTGGGCGACGAGCTGGGCGACTACGAGCTGGAGGTAGGCTCTGCCGGTATTGGCCAGCCCTTTAAGGTGATACAGCAATACCGCAACCACATTGGCAAGGAGGTGGAGGTGCTGCAGAAGAACGGCCAGAAGCTGCAGGGCTTGCTGAAAGAGGTGTCGGAGGACGGCAGCCGCTTTACCGTCAGCGTCAAGGAGAAGCAACAGGTGGAGGGCAAGAAGCGCCCTGTGCTGGTGGACGTGGACAAGACCTTTGGCCTGGACGAGGTGAAGTACTGCAAGTACCAGCTGAATTTCAAATAAGAGGAATCATCTAAAAAAATCATATATGGCAACTGTAAAGAAAGCGAAAGGCCCCTCAATGATTGAGACCTTTCAGGAATTCAAAGAGACAAAGAACATTGACCGTACGACCTTGGTGAGTGTGCTGGAGGAGAGCTTCCGCAACGTCATTGCCAAGATGTTCGGCTCGGATGAGAACTATGACGTCATTGTCAACCCCGACAAGGGCGACTTCGAGATTCACCGCAACCGCATCGTGGTGGCTGACGGCGAGGTAAAGGACGAGAACAAGGAGATAGCCCTGAGCGAGGCGCAGAAGATTGAGCCCGACTACGAGGTGGGCGAAGAGGTGTCGGAGGAGGTGAACTTCCAGAAGTTCGGCCGCCGTGCCATTCTGAACCTGCGCCAGACGCTGGCCTCGAAGATTCTAGAGCTGGAGCACGACTCGCTGTACCAGAAGTACAAGGACAAGGTGGGTCAGATAGTCTCCGGTGAGGTGTACCAGATGTGGAAGCGCGAGGTGCTGCTCATCGACGACGAGGGCAACGAGCTGCACCTGCCCAAGCAGGAGCAGATTCCCGCAGACAATTACCACAAGGGCGAGACGGTGCGTGCCATTGTCAAAGAGGTGCAGAACGAGAACAACAACCCGCGCATCATCCTGAGCCGTACCAGCAACCAGTTCCTGGAGCGTCTGCTGGAGGCTGAGGTGCCTGAGATTCAGGACGGCCTGATTACCATCCGCCGCATAGCCCGCATGCCTGGTGAGCGTGCCAAGGTGGCTGTGGAGAGCTACGACGACCGCATAGACCCCGTAGGAGCCTGTGTGGGTGTGAAGGGTAGCCGCGTACACGGCATCGTGCGTGAGATGTGCAACGAGAACATCGACGTCATCAACTTCTCGAACAACACGCAGCTGTTCATCCAGCGCGCCCTCAGTCCTGCCAAGGTCAGCAGCATCACGCTGAATCCTGAGGAGCACAAGGCTGAGGTCTACCTGCAGCCTGAGGAGGTGAGCCTGGCCATCGGTAAGGGCGGTCTGAACATCAAGCTGGCTTCCATGCTGACTGAGTACACCATCGATGTCTTCCGTGTCGTGAACGAAGGCGAGGCTGACGAGGATATCTACCTCGACGAGTTCGCCGACGAAATAGACCAGTGGATCATCGACTCTATCAAGGCTATCGGTCTGGACACCGCCAAGTCGGTGCTGAACGCTCCCCGTGAGATGCTCATTGAGAAGGCCGACCTGGAGGAAGAGACCGTCGACCACGTCATTGAGGTGCTGAAGGCAGAGTTTGAATAATTAATAGTGAGAATATGGGTGTAAGATTAAATAAAGTATTATCAGAACTGAATATAGGATTCGAAACGGCAGTAGAATTCCTGAAGAAGAAGGTGGAGCTGGGCGAGATCAAGGACGACGCCACGCCCAACACCAAGATTAGCGACAGTCAGTACGACGCTCTGGTCAGTGAGTTCAGTACCGACAAGGCTGTCAAGACCAAGGCCGAGCAGCTGTTCACCAAGAAGGTGAAGGAGAAGAAGGCGGAGAAGCCCGAGGCGAAAGAGAAGGCTATGGCTCCCACCGACGAGCTGCTGGAGCGCCGCCCCCAGTTCAAGGCGGTAGGTAAGATTGACCTGGACAGCATCGGCAAGCCCAAGGCCAAGCCCGAGGCAGAGCCTAAGAAAGAAGAAGCTGCACCTGTGGCTGCTGCCGAGCCACAAGAGGCAGAGCCGGAGCCCATCGTAGCAGAACAGGAGCCCGTCGCAGCAGAGCCCGAGCCTGTCGTCGCAGAGCAGGAGCCCGAGAGCGTCGCCGCCCCTGAAGAGGAGGCTGTCGTCGAGGAGCAGGGAAAGGAGCTGGCGAAGACGCCCGGCGACCTGAAGGCTGCTCAGAACGCGCCCCAGCTGAACGTGGTGGGCAAGATAGACCTGGACTCGCTGAACCAGAGCACCCGTCCCAAGAAGAAGTCGAAGGAGGAGCGCCGCAAGGAACGCGAGGAGAAGGCTGCCGGCGAGCGCAAGAAGCGTGAGCGCATCCGCCAGGGTAAGGTCGACATCGAGGCTGCCGCCAAGCAGGCTGGCAAGAACGACAAGAAGAACAAGCCCCAAGGCGGCAACCAGCAGCAGAACCAGCAGGGCGGCGGCAAGAAGAACAAGAAGAACCACGTCCAGAAGCCGCTGGAGGTTGACGACGAGGCAGTAGCACGCCAGGTCAAGGAGACGCTGGCCCGTCTGACGTCGAAGACCAACCAGAACAAGAAGGGTGCCAAGTACCGCAAGGAGAAGCGCGACGCCGTTGCTGAGCGCATGAACGAGGAGATGGCCGCCGAGGCAGCAGAGTCAAGAGTACTGAAGCTGACCGAGTTTGTGACTGTCAGCGAGCTGGCTACGATGATGAACGTGGGTGTCAACCAGGTCATCGGTACCTGTATGGCCATCGGCATCATGGTGTCTATCAACCAGCGCCTGGATGCGGAGACCATCAACATCGTTGCCGACGAGTTCGGCTTCACGACGGAGTATGTCTCGGCAGAGGTGCAGAACGCCATCACCGAGGAAGAGGACGACGAGAACGACCTGATAAGCCGTGCCCCCATCGTCACCGTCATGGGACACGTAGACCACGGTAAGACGTCGCTGCTGGACCACATCCGCAACACCAACGTCATTGCCGGTGAGGCTGGCGGCATCACGCAGCACATCGGTGCCTACAACGTGAAGCTGAAGGACGGACGCAAGATTACCTTCCTGGACACGCCAGGACACGAGGCCTTCACGGCGATGCGTGCCCGTGGTGCACAGGTGACGGATATCGCCATCATCATTGTTGCCGCCGACGACTCGGTGATGCCTACCACCAAGGAGGCCATCGCCCACGCCCAGGCTGCCAACGTGCCGATGGTCTTCGCCATCAACAAGATAGACAAGCCAGGAGCCAACCCCGACAAGATTCGTGAGGACCTGGCCAACATGAACCTGCTGGTAGAGGACTGGGGCGGTAAGTACCAGTGCCAGGAGATATCGGCCAAGAAAGGTCTTGGTGTCGACGAGCTGCTGGAGAAAGTGCTGCTGGAGGCAGAGATGCTGGACCTGAAGGCCAACCCCAACCGCAAGGCTACAGGCTCCATCATTGAGTCGTCGCTGGACAAGGGACGCGGCTACGTCAGCACCGTCCTCGTATCGAACGGTACGCTGCAGGTGGGCGACGTCGTCATTGCCGGTACGGCCTGGGGTAAGGTTAAGGCGATGTTCAACGAGCGTAACCAGCGCATTGAGAAGGCCGGTCCTGCCGAGCCTGCCATCATACTGGGTCTGAACGGTGCTCCTACCGCCGGTGACTCCTTCCACGTGATGGAGACGGAACAGGAGGCCCGCGAGATAGCCAACAAGCGCGTGCAGCTGCAGCGCGAGCAGAGCCTGCGTACCACCAAGACGCTGGGTCTTGACGAACTGTCGCACCGCTTCGCCCTGGGTGAGTTCCACGAGCTGAACATCATCGTCAAGGGTGATACCGACGGTAGTATCGAGGCACTCTCCGACTCGTTCATCAAGCTCTCTACGGAGAAGGTGCAGGTCAACGTCATCTCAAAGGCTGTCGGACAGATCAGCGAGAACGACGTCATGCTGGCATCCGCCTCCGAAGCCATCATCGTAGGCTTCCAGGTACGTCCCTCTGCCGATGCACGCCGTCTGGCAGAGCGCGAGGGTGTGGAGATCAACACCTACTCTATCATCTACGACGCCATCGATGAGGTGAAGTCGACGATGGAGGGTATGCTCGACAAGGTGAAGAAGGAAATCATCACCGGTGAGATTGAGGTGAAGCAGGTGTTCAAGATATCGAAGGTGGGTACCGTTGCCGGTGGTCTGGTGATTGACGGTAAGGTACACAACAAGGACAAGGCCCGTGTGGTACGCGACGGTATCGTCATCCACACCGCTGCCATCGATGCTCTGAAGCGCTACAAGGACGACGCCAAGGAAGTGGCAACAGGACTGGAGTGCGGTATCTCGCTGGTGAACTTCAACGACATCCAGGCTGGCGACATCCTTGAGACCTTCACCGAGATAGAGGTAGAACAGAAGCTCTGATTGAGAGGTTAGCTGGCGGACTGATGAAGAAGAAGCATAAGAAGATGCAGATGTTTGCCAAAAGGCTGACAGGACGGATTATGCTCGTGCTGCTCATCGTCATGGGTCTGGCTTCCTATCTCCTTTACGATATGGTAAGCACACTCGTAGAGGAAGAGGAGATGGACTTGTACGAGAGCAGGCTGAGCACATCTGTACAAAAGGTGAAGCGAGTGATCTCCGATGTCTATGTGGCTACCAGTAACCTGGTGCCTGAGGTAGAGGAGAGCCTCGACCAGCCTGACCGCATGTTTACGCTGGTGGAACGTATCGTCACCCTGAATCCCCGCATCCGCAGCTGCGGCATCAGCTTCGTAGCCGACTACTACCCCCAGAAGGGACGCTGGTTCTGTCCTTACGCCGTCAGGCGCGACAGCACCAAGGTAGAGGTGAAGTCTGTTGGCAGTGCCGACTACGACTACCTGAAGTCCAAATGGTTTACGGAGGCCCTGGCGGCAAAGAAAGGCTATTGGGCGGAACCCTTCTTTGAGGGCAACGGCTCCAGCACGCCCCTTGTGTCCTATCTGGCACCTATCCGCGACAAGCAAGGACGGACGGTGGCCATCCTGGGAGCAGACGTGTCGCTGGAGTGGTTTTCGGATGTCTTGATAAAGATGACGAAAAAGACGACTCACATGCGTGATTCGTTACATACCGAAAACCAACAACAGGAGAAACCCAAGAAAACGACGTGGCTGGGCTACCCCTACAGCTTCATCATCGACGGCAAAGGCACCTATATTGCCCATACCGACAAGCGACATATCCTCAGGGACAACTTCCTGAAAGAGACGGCGGCAGCCCAAGACACCCTCGCCAACTATTATTGCCGACAGATGATAGCCGGCAAGAAGGGTTATTATCCCAATTACTTTGAAGACGAGGAAAACACCGAATCCCTGATGATCGATGGCCATTCTGTCTATCTGTTCTATGCACCCATAGAGCATACCGACTGGTCGATGGCTCTTGTCTTGCCTTCGTTCGAGATAAAGGGCTTTGGCATCGTCGTGGGAATTATCTTCCTGCTGCTCGTCGCTCTGGCGCTTCTCGTTGTCTACTTCGTGGGACGTCGTATCATCAAGAATACCGTCAAGCCACTGCATCAGTTGGCTACGTCGGCTGGCGAGGTGGCAAAAGGTCACTTCGACACGCCGCTGCCCACCATCAAGTACAACGACGAGATACACTTGTTGCGCGACTCCTTCGAGAACATGCAGCAATCACTAACGAAATACGTCGACGAGCTGAGGACGACGACAGCCTCGAAAGCTGCCATCGAAAAAGAGCTGAAGGTGGCGCATGACATCCAGATGTCGATGTTGCCGAAGACGTTCCCGCCCTATCCTGAGCGTAACGATATCGACATTGCCGGCTCGCTGACGCCAGCGAAGGATGTGGGTGGCGACCTCTTCGACTTCTACATCCGCGACGAGAAGCTCTTCTTCTGCGTAGGCGACGTATCGGGCAAGGGTGTGCCGGCATCCCTTGTGATGGCTGTCACCCGTTCGTTGTTCCGCAACGTGTCTGCCCACGAGTCAGAGCCGAGTCAGATTATGAAAACGCTGAACGATGCCCTGGTGGAGAATAACGAGACGAGCATGTTTGTCACCCTCTTTGTGGGTGTTCTCGACCTGGATACCGGTCTGTTGCGCTACTGTAATGCAGGACACGACTCCCCGCTGCTCATAGGCGATGGGGTGGGCATGCTGCCATGCGACTCGAACCTGCCCTTAGGAGTGATGCCTGGCTGGGCTTACTCGCTGCAGGAGATTGATATCAAGTCACAGACCGTTATCTTCATCTATACCGATGGTCTCACAGAGGCAGAGGACATGAGTCAGGCCCTGTTTGGGGACCAGCGTACCATCGAAGTGGCTGAACAAGTGCTGGCTGAGGGCGAACATGTGCCCTCGACCATCATCAAACGGATGACGCAGGCTGTCAAAACCTTTGTCGGCAATGCTGAACAGAGTGATGACCTGACGATGCTTGCCATCAAATACAAAGAAATGAATGGAAGAAAACAAGAATAATGAATATGTCCGTCAGGTGGCTGAACAGAAATACGAGTTCGGCTTCACGACTGATGTGCATACAGAAATCATAGAGAAAGGTCTGAACGAAGATGTCGTCAGACTCATCTCAGCCAAGAAGGGTGAGCCCGAGTGGATGCTGGAGTTCCGCCTGAAGGCCTTCCGCTACTGGCAGGAGCAGACGGAGCCCAAGTGGGGCCACGTGCATGTGCCGCCGGTAGACTACCAGGCCATCAGCTACTATGCCGACCCCACGGCTAAGAAGGACACCGTTCCCGACGGTTCTCCGTCAGGCATCGACCCCGAATTGGAGAAGACCTTCGACAAGCTGGGTATTCCCCTCGAGGAGCGCTTGGCCCTTTCAGGCAATACCGCTGTCGACGCCATCATGGATAGTGTCAGCGTGAAGACCACCTTCAAGGAGAAGCTACGCGAGAAGGGTGTCATCTTCTGCTCCATAGGCGACGCCATCAAGGAGCATCCCGACCTGGTGCGCCAGTATCTGGGAACGGTGGTACCCTACCGCGACAACTTCTTTGCTGCCCTGAACTCTGCTGTCTTCTCTGACGGCTCCTTCGTCTATATTCCCAAAGGAGTGCGCTGTCCTATGGAGCTGAGCTCGTATTTCCGCATCAATGCACGCAATACGGGTCAGTTTGAACGTACTCTCATCATAGCAGACGACGACTCATACGTGAGCTACCTTGAAGGCTGTACGGCACCGATGCGTGACGAGAACCAGCTGCATGCTGCCATCGTAGAGATTATCGTGATGGACCGTGCCGAGGTGAAGTACTCGACGGTGCAGAACTGGTATCCCGGCGATGAGAACGGCAAGGGTGGTGTGCTGAACCTGGTGACGAAGCGTGGCGACCTGCGCGGCGTAGACTCGAAGCTCTCGTGGACGCAGGTGGAGACTGGCTCTGCCATCACATGGAAGTATCCGTCGTGCATCCTGAGGGGCGACAACTCGCAGGCTGAGTTCTACAGCGTTGCCGTCACCAACAACTACCAGGAGGCGGATACCGGCACGAAGATGATCCACATGGGTAAGAACACCAAGTCGACCATCATCTCGAAGGGTATCTCGGCAGGCCACTCGCAGAACTCATACCGCGGCCTGGTACGTGCCACCAGCAATGCCGACAATGCACGCAACTACTCCAGCTGCGACTCGCTGCTGCTGGGTTCTGACTGCGGGGCGCACACCTTCCCCTATATGGATGTGCACAACGACACGGCAGTATTCGAGCACGAGGCTACGACCTCGAAAATATCGGAAGACCAGCTGTTCTACTGCAACCAGCGCGGCATACCCACGGAGCAGGCTGTAGGCCTCATCGTCAACGGCTATGCCAAGGAGGTGTTGCAGAAGCTGCCTATGGAGTTTGCCGTAGAGGCACAGAAATTACTATCCGTATCATTAGAAGGAACGGTAGGATAATAGCACCCTACCGTTCTTTCTGTTTTCCACCGTCTTGTATTTTATTCCCACCTGAAGACTGCTCCATTGCGGCGTGCAGGATCGCTGCCTGTGAAGTCCATAGAATAGGGACTGCCCGTAGTGGGACTCTTACCCAGATAGCGATGGGTACGCATGGACATAAGCATGAACTCGTGGTCCAGATAGTCCTGCCACATAAAGACCTCGGCCTGCGAGGCGTCGCCAGTCAGACGTACATCGCCCGCCATACCCTGTCCTGAGGTGAAGACATAGCGTCCATCCTCGCATTGGAGAACGACCTGTCCCTGTCCTTTGTCGACGATGCGGAAGCGTGTCTGCGCGGAATTGTCGCCAGCATGTGTGTCGTGTAGCATCCCATGTCGCAGAGCGACAGCTGGCCTGCCAGTAGCCAGATTGATGATGCGGAAGGTCTTACCGTAAGGGATGTTGCCGCTGCGGTCGGCTTGAGGCTCGCTGAGGGTGAAGTTGTCAAACTCGGCATAACCTCCCTGCTGCCCTTTATGGTTGAAGGCAAAGAGCGCATGACGTGAGCCCTGGAAGGTGATGAGCTGATAGCTGAGGGGCATCTCGCGGCCCAGCTGCTTGAAGTCCTTACCATTGAAAGAGTATTCGTAGTGCACCTGGTCTTTGTCATAGCTGCCTACCATACGGAGGAAAATCTTGTCAATAGGCCCATCGGTGGCAATGTCCTGCGTCACGGTGTCGTTCGTGAGCTGCTCAAAGCAACGAAGCCTCAGTCGAGAATCCTCTTTGACAACACCTATCCACGAGCAGGGCACGTTGATGTTACCCAGACCTGCCACGTCGCCGTCTTTCATACCTTTGGTATAGAGTTCGACGGTAGCAATGCTGACGGGTCCGATGACACGTTGTGTCAGGGTGTTGCGAGCCCACATGAGTTGTTCGGCAGGCTGGGCCTGCAGACGCAGGCGTCCTTTCTTCAGGCTCCACTTGGTATCGTCTGGATTGTGGTTCCATTGCCACACCCTGCCAAGAGTCTTGCCGTTGAAGTCCTCGCTACGCTTATAAGGGGCATGAGGCGTTACTCCTGTCTCTATATGGGGCTTGAGCCAGGTGCGTGGAGCACGGCCCAGGTTACCCTCCAGGCCTATCATGGGCCAGCCGTCTTTCCATGTGACAGGCATCAGGCAGACGGTACGTCCTATGGAGTGGAAGTCCTGCATGAGCAATGCCCACCAGGAGCCATCCTTAGCCTGCACAATGCCACCCTGATGGGCATTGTCGCAACCCGTAGCATCGGGAGAAGTAGGACCGATGGCGAACTTGGTGCCATCCTCGCCTATGCGGTATTTCGAGTCGCGGGGCACCATAGTACGTCCTGCCCCGTGGTAGCCAAAGTTCTCGTCAGCAGAGATGGTGATGGTCTCGTAAGGTCCCCAGATGCTCTTGCTGCGGGAACAGAGTGTGCGCCCATTGGGCATATAGTCGGTAGATACCAGGTAGTACATGCCGTCAATCTTATAGATATGGTGGCCCTCGCCTACTGCGTTGCCCTCAGGAATGATGACACGTTCCGTTTCTTCCTTGGGGCCACTCATATCGGGATGCAGCTCCGTACACTTCACCTCGCCATAGCCATAGATGGCATAGATTTTCCCGTCATCGTCGAAGAGTACTGAGAGGTCGTGGATGTTACCCTTGAGGTTATGGTGCTTCCAGGGGCCACGGATATCCTTGCTGGTAAAGCACTGAAGGCCCTTACCGTTGATGTTGGAAAAGACGTAGAACTGGCCGTTGGCATAGCGGATGCAAGGAGCCCAGATGCCCTGGCCGTAAATCTCCTTATGGTTCTTCAGCGAGAAGGCGTCGTCGGTAAAGTCAAAGCGGTCGAAACAGTAGCTGATGTTCTCCCAGTTGACTAGGTCCTTAGAGTGCAGGATAGCCACCCCAGGCACAGCATGCATGGTGGTGCCAGCCAGGTAGTAGTCGTCGCCGACACGCAGAATGTCAGGGTCGGAGAACTCGTCGTAGAACAGAGGATTGGTGAATGTACCATTGCCATTGTCTGCAGTCCACGACTGGGCTGCAACTGCGAGAGGCAATACGCATGAGGTAAGAATCACAAAGAAAAAACGTCGCATCATATTGTATCATTTTTATGGTTTAAGTATGGGCCTCATTAATTTCTTTTTCAGTCTGATAATATTCAGTGAGTGGGCAGCCAGCTCCACTTCCACCTCGTTGCCCTTGGGTGAGAGTTCATGATAAGTCGGATAGATGGTGGTAGGCTGTTGCAAGGTGTTTTCATCCATACCGTCGTTGGCACGCAGACGGATGAGCTTGGCCCCTTTTACAGGGAAGTTGCTGATGTTCAGCTTAGCAGTGGTAGCCTCCTGCTGGGTGTTCACTATCTTGACTATCAGCTCGTCGGCAGGCTCATCGATGGTAGCACTGGTGAAGACGCCAGGCAGTACATCGCCTTTCAGCACAGTATCGAACACCAGTTCCTGGTCGAGCCAGCACTTCAGACTGTCACCGGCCATCTGGAAGGTGACGTCATACCAGCGACCCGTCTCAATCTTTCCTGGCTTGGTCTCTATCTGGCTCTTACCGCCACCACTGATACGTTCAATACCATGTTGCGTGTTGCCCCATCCTCCCAGGTTCAACCAGAAGTAGTTGTTGGCATCGGTATAGTTGAATACCACGATAAACCCTTCGTTGCCGGCATCCTTACGGGCACGGAACTTAGCAGTATAATGGTCGCCGACCTTCGCCTTACACACAGCAACACACTTCTCACCGTCACTCGTCTGACTGACACTGCCGTCGGCATTCTTCTGCCACTGGCCTGTCAGAAACTCAGGCAGACCCGTCTTGGGCAGAGGATCGGGATGAGTGAACGAGGCCTTCGTGCCCCATGTGGCAAAACCTATGCGGCTCTCTGCAGGGGTGATAGACGATTTGGGCTGCACCTTGTAGGGATTCCGCTGAGCGACCTTCACCACCTGTGTACCCACATGCTGAGGCATCAGCGCCTGCACATAGTAAGACGGTGTACCCATAACACGACTCGAATTAAAACGAATCATGTCCGGACGCCACTTGGCATCGTTCTCATTGACAAAGATGGGTGCATAGGAGTTCAGCGGCACAATGTCCGAGTTGTTCTCCATACCCATCATATAGACTGCCTCACCCAAGGCTGCGTTCATATTACCCAGATTACCAAAGCTACTGGTGACGGCATACTCGCCTACATAGATCTTCGGACCCTTGCGGTCGTAGCTGTCATACTTGTGGAAAGCCTCAGCAAACCACAAGGGATTGCGATAGTAGTGCTCATCCAACAGATCGACGGGTAACATGCTACCCCACTTCGGATTGTCATCGCCCCATGCTACCACATTGCCTATCAGCTGCATCTTGGGATACTTGGCCAGAATGGCCTTGCGGAACAAGTCGAAGCGCTCATAGTAATGATCGCTCTGCTGCTCTGCATGAGGCTGGTTGTTCTCATTGCCAATCTCCGGATACTCGATATTGAAGGGTGCAGGATGGCCATTCTTGGCACGCAGGGCTCCATACTTAGTAGTCACATCACCATTGGCATACTCCAGGGCTGCCAGGCACTCATCAATCCACGGCTGGATACTGTCAAGAGGTGTCAAGCCCCCATGCCATAAACCTACATTTACGACATAGAGCGGTTTCGCGTCTAGGTCTTCAGCCATCTGCAGATATTCGTGGAAACCTATACCGTCAGTGGTGCGATAGCCCCAGTTGACGTTCCAATGGCCTGGACGCTCCTCGATAGGTCCAATGGTACGTTCCCAACGGAAGGCATTGTCGGGCGATATCTGTCCCTCGACAAAGCAACCACCAGGGAAACGCATAAATTTGGGATGCATCTCATAGAGCATCTGTGCCAAGTCGGGACGCAGGCCATTCTCCCGATTTTTGAAAGTCGGCGGGAAGAGCGATACAACATCTATATCGAGCACACCTTTGCCATCGAAGACCAATGCAAACTGAGCTTGGGCATCATTGCCTGTTGACTGCAATGTTGCCGTATACTTGGTCCACTGCTTTCCGATAGCAGCATCGACATCAGTAGTGGCATATATCTGCTGACCTTTCTTGTCGCAAAGCGTTGCTTTGATACCGCCCTTGTAGTTTCCCTTAGCAAAGAAGCTCAGCCGATAAGTGCTTCCTTGTACAGCATTGATTCCCCAGAAGCCTTCGTTGACCAGGCAGGCTGGAGATGCTGCTGAAGCGTTGATGGTCATCTCCAATGCGTTACCCTGGGCAGCATTGAGCAGTTTGACCTTCTTGCTGGGTTGAATCAGTTTGCAGATGAGCTGCGACGGATTGGCGGCATAGGTCGACCACGCCTCCAGGGTAGCAGGCTTGCCATAGCCTTCGCCATCCTCGAAAGAACGGTTGCGTATCAGCTCGGCATAGATACCGCCATCAGCAGCATGGTTGATATCTTCAAAGAAAATACCATAATGTGTCGGACTGATTTTGGGACCACGCTGGTTAGCATCTACATCAATCAGAATCTGTGCGCTGGCAGACACAACTGCCATCGCACAGATAGTTATTGAAAATAATCTCTTTTTCATCCTTTACTTACTTACCCTGTAGCCCCAGATAGTAACACCTGTCGAACTGTCCAAAGCAGTGAAACTAGGAGCAACATCATTTGCCGGCTCTAAGGTCTGTTCCACCATCACGCCCTTGTATTCCTTACCAATGTTGATCGTAATGAAGGAAGTTCCTCCACGAACCGACCACGTACCTGTAACGCTTCCCGAGATCGATCCGTTAGCATTCAGCGTAATGTCAGTAGGAGTGGCCAGTGCCTTGCTCTCATGATCCAGCTTGTAGTTGTGTACCAAAAGCTTGTATTGACCAGGAATACTGTCGGTGGCTACATATTGCTTCTTGGCAATCTTCGAAGTCTTCATCAGCTCACCAGTATACTCGAAGGGAGCAGCTACCAACCAGCCATCCTCATTCTGGAACAACTGATGTACGCGCAACTCGTGGCCTTCGCCTCTATCCTGGAAACGAGTGTGGTAAACCAGATAGGCACGGCCGTCGTAGCCAGCGAGCACCGAGTTGTGGCCTTGTGAGCGCTCCGACCATACATCAACAGTCCGGTTGCCCCATTCTCCGTAGGCACCGAAAATGTTGACACCACGGTTGCCGTCGTTCTCGCCAGGTCCGTAGTTCATATAGTAGCGGTCGAGCAATGCTGCAGAATTCTTGCTGTCCACATAGGGTCCGTCAGGATTCTGCGAGCGGAACACACGCATCTGATAGCCACCATTGGCAGTCAGACCGCCATTGGTCACAAACAGGTAGTAGTAACCGCCAATATACGCAATGTAAGAGCCCTCACCGGAAGAGTAGAAACCACCGGCAATCTTCTTGCCGAAATAAGGATCAACGGTGATGTTGTTGTCACTGCCCGTCAGGGGGTAGGTGACGTCGTAGTCGCGCAGACCAGTCTCCTCATCCAGCTGCAGCATGTAGATACCACCGCTCCAAGAGCCATACGTCATCCAGAGCTTGTCTTCCTCATCGTAGAACACACAGGGGTCGATACAGTTGGGGAAACGCTGACCGTAATTCCAGGTCCCGATATTGTTGTTATACCGATCGGGCAGCGAGGCTTGAGTGCCCAAAACAATCTCCAGATCTGTATCCTTATAGCTGTCGCCCGAACGGAATCCGCTAATCACGACAGGAGCCTGATAGCGATAGGGACCTGTAATGTTGTCAGCCGTCAACATGATAATGCTTGAATACCAATAGTCACCATTGACGCTGAGGTACATACACCACTTCTGCAAGGACTTGTTGTAAATCACATCCGGAGCCCACATCATTCCGTCTACGTTGTAGTCGGCACTGCCACGCTGCGACCATGCCAGGGCATTGAAGTTGAAGTCGTATTCCTGACCGCCCTTCTTAACCTTTGTCACCTGCGGAGTAGTGAAGGCATCCACATTGGCAGCATCATTGCTGGTGTCAGTCTTCCAGGGCGCCCTGAACCAAGTCCAAGTCATCATGTTAGGCGACGAGGCTGCGTCGCGGTGAGAGCCAAACACATAATAGGTGTCGGATGTAGGATCCCATACAATGCTGGGGTCGTGCACGCTGACGCGCTGGAGTGCACTAGGCCAAAGGGTCCGTTCTTCTTCGTCGTCATCATCGTCAAAATCCGACGTGCTGGCGGTGGTGAACATCACTTCATCAGAGTATTTCAGTTCATCCTCGGTCTGGACGAAAGCACGCACATAGTAAGTCGTGTTCCTGTCAAGCCATGGGAGAATGATCTTCATCGTTTTTGTTGCCGACAGCATCTTCTTGTCGTCGATAGTAGGATTCGGCATCGTGCTATAGCAGAAGCCGCGATAGGTTATGTGCGAACCAGAGGCAACGGCTGAGGCAACAGCCGACCCAGCCCTAACCTTTGAGACCGTAGGTGTCGACACCTCCAAAGGATAATATACCTCGTTGAGCTTATCTTCGCAGGCTGTCAGCATCATTCCGATGCCAAACAGCGCTAATAATTTCGATATATGTTTCATAATACAATTCGTTTTTTATAGTTACTCAAATACCAGATGACTGCCATCCACAGTAAAGCGGAAGTAGAAGTCGTCGGGATCGATGGTGTTGATGCCGATATAATCCTGCGTATAGGTCTTTCCATCGTTACCCACCATGACGCACTTGATGTCAGCAGTGCCATCGCCTTTATTGACGATCTGTGCTGTCACCTTGGCACCATTCATGGCCGGACGCCAAGTATCCCAGTTTCTGCCATCCTCCATCACCGGTGTACAAGCGGCATAGCCATTGCCCCAACCGAAGTTGTCGGCACGTACAACGGCATATTCCGTATTGTCTGCCTTACAGAGAACGATGACGAAGTTGTTCCAGTTGGCACCACATGAAGAGTAGTTTGTGAAGTTGACTGTGCTTACCTGATGACTGACCACACGGATGTTGGGAGAGTGAGCACCCCAGAAGCCTGTAGAGTTATCTATAGCACCTACTGTCTGGTCGAATACCAGATGACAACCATCCACCGTGAAGCGGAAGTAGAAGTTGTCAGGATTGATATTCTTCATGCCCTGATACTCCTGCGTGTATGTAACACCATTGTTGCCCACCATGACGAACTTGATATCGGCACTACCATCGCCATTGTTGGTGACATAAGCGGTTACCTTGGCACCATTCATGGCAGCACGCCAGGCATCCCAGTCTCTTACATCGCCCATGACAGGCGTGCATGATGCATAGTTGTCGCCCCAACCGAAGTTGTCGGCACGCAGCACTGCATACTCAGCATTATTGTCCTTGCAGAGCACGACGCAGAAGTTGTTCCAGTTGGCAATGCCCGACGAATAGTTGGTAAACGTAGCCACCTTGGTCTCCTTCGGCTCAATCTTGATGTTTTCGGTATGAGCACCCCAGAAACCTGTTGAATTGTCCTCAGCGCCAAGGATTAGCGGAGTAGGAACGACTACGGTTTGCGTGAATGCAGAGAGTTCCTTCACCAAGCTGAAGGTCTTTGTTGCAATAATGGGTTTGTCGGCATTGACACCCTTGAAGGTCTTGTTGTAGAGGACTACAAGTGTCTTCTGGCCCAGCTCGTCATAGTCAGGAATAGCCTCAAACTGCAGGTCTTCAGCTGTCACGTTCTTGGTGACGCCCTGCTCGAAGGTGACGACAGCCGTCACATTAGCCATAGCCTCTTCAAGCGTAGTACCGAGAAGCACCTCAGAAGGCACACCTGACAGCTCCATCGACAGCGGCTGCTTGTCCTCAGCTGAGGTACAACCACCTATAGGCTCTATGTTGGTAGAGAGCCAGTTGATATAGCTGCCCTCTGGAACGAGGAACACACGGATATTGGTGTTCGCTGCATCTGCATTCAGATTGACCAGTTCGGTCTTCTGCGTGTAGGTCTTTATCACGGTTCCATTGGTAATCTTCACGATGAGTCCTCCCGCTGTGCGGTCGACGGTCAGCGTCACCTTGCCAGCCAGCTTCTCAACACCGGCATCGGTGTCGGTGCTGAAAGTCAGCGTGCTCTCCACCAGGCTGCGGTCGATATAGTCGCCCCACTCTGAGTTTCCGCTGGGCTGATGGTCGTAGCGGATAGCGCCATATTCCTTATATCCGTCGCCACCACGATCAACGTCATTGCTGATAATCATGGCGAAGTTCTTATACGTATTAGAAGCATTGGGATTGATGTTCAGATTGAACTGAGCGTTCCACTTAGTGTCAGCCGGTATGACATAATACTTCGTGAAGGCTGCCCACCAGCCCGTACTGAAGTCGGTGGCACCTATGGTATAGACGTCTTCCATCATGCCCTCAAGCACTTCTTCGTCAGAGCTTTTGGAATTCTTGATGGAGTCCACTTTCTCGGAAATCCAATCGGGAGCATCCAGTTTGTACAGATCGCCTCCCTCACAACTCGTCATCGACCACAGTCCAAGGGCTGCAAAACAGATGACGGATGCCAATTTATTTAGATGTCTCATATTATTTACTATTTGACGATTTACAATATACTATCATTCTTAGAGATCGACCACAGGATGAACAGTCCATCTCTTGTTTGTAAAGTAGCTGGCATTGTTCAGGCTGAAGTTAGCCGAGTTACCCACAAGGTTGGGGTTGTTGTTGAGTGTTCCCTGATAGATAGGCAGGAACTCGTGACCTTGAATCCATTCGTCGAAGGAAGTCTTGTAACCCCGATCTGTTTCTTCCTTAAGGAGCTTTCCGGTACTTTCATCCTTCTTCAAAGAGCTGTAATCGACAGCATTCTTAACAGTACTCTTGTCGTTACTCCTCAGCACCACAGCGTGGGCTTTCAACTGCTTCAGGCGGTCACTGTTGTAGAACCATCCCCAGCGGATGAGGTCGAAGCCACGACCTGTCTCGCAACCAAACTCCTTCGGGCGCTCTACGTTGGCAATCTGCTCGAAGAGCTTATCAGCATTATTATTGAAGTCAGCCAGGGCCAAATCGTTCAGGTTAGCACGACGACGTACCTGGTTGATCCAATCAATGGCCTGCTGTGTAGGTCCGCTAATCTCATTCTCACACTCGGCTGCACGCAGCAGTACGTCAGAGTAGCGCATCAGTCGCAGGTTGATACCGCAATGCAGACCAGTCACCACCTTGTCATAGATACCTGTGCGGAGATTGGTGTTCTTGGCAATAGGCAGACCACCATAGTTGTTATTCGTCACCACGGGGGCATCGGCTGTCATAGGCTGTGTGTAGCATACATTACCATACTCAAATCCTTCCCACTCAGGCTCATAGGTTCCGATGGTCCAGTAGAGGCGTGGATCCAGCGAGTTGTCGGTGGTGCGTTCCTTCTTGAACAGCTGGTAGAGCCAGGGAGAAGCAGAGAGGTCAGCCCAACCACCGCAGTCGCCAGGACCGAAGTTACTCTCGATGGCGTGACCCTGGGTAGCGTTAGGACTGGTGTTGACGGGGGTCCACTCGTCGTCGGTACCCTGCGAGCCATAGTCCAGGAACTGCACCTCGAAGAGGCTCTCGGCGTTGTTCTCATAGGCAGGACCCTCGCGGAAGTTGTCACCGTAGTTCTTCATCAGTTCATATTTACCATAAGTACCAGCGATGATCTCTTTCAGCACGGCGAGTGCCTCATTATACTTGTGACGCATCATTAGTGCGCGAGCATAGAATCCGGCAGCAGCACCGCTGGTAGCACGACCCTTGGCCCACTCACCGCCCACTTCCTTGCTTGGCAGCAGAGCGATGGCCCTTTCGAAGTCCTGTTCCACCTGATCCATCACGCGGTCATACTGGTCGTTGGGGTCTTGGTCGCCTTCTACGGCATTGCTTGCATAGAGGCCTTCGAGTGTCGAGTAGGATTCATAGTCGACGATGAGGGCGGGGTTCTGATAGTAACCGCACAGATTATAGTAAGCCAGTCCGCGCAGGAAGAGGGCCTGGCCAGCAATACGCTGCAACTGCTCGGGAACACCCAGATAGTCTTGTCCTACACGCGATAGCACATAGTTGCACACGTTGATGGTATAGTACCAGTCGCGCCACGACCATTGTCCTATCTCGTCGGTGATGGGCTCGTTCAGGTCGTCAAAGGGCATATACCACACCTGCGACGAGTTCCACACTTCGTCACCACGGCATACATCAATATTGTAACCCACACGAGCGTAGGTACCCTCCATACGAATGTGGTTGTAACAGGCTATGATACTTTCCTCCAAGTCAGCTACTGTATTACCAAAGGTAGCCGTTGTCTGCTGATTGGGGTTTGTCAGCTCCAGCTTTTCGCTGCACGATGTCAGCGCACCGATACCCAACAAAAGGGCAAGGGATATATTAGATAGTTTCATAATAATCTATACTTTTAAGTTTAGAATGAGAAATTAACACCACACATAAAGCTGCGCGCACTGGGGAATGAACAGAAGTTGTAGCCTGGGGTAAAGGTACCACCGGCATAGTCAACGTTGTATCCCTTGTACTTGGTAAAGGTATACAGGTTCTGTGCAGAGACATAGACACGAGCACCAGTGACGACACCCTTGAACCACTTGTCTGGGAAGTTGTAGCCCAACTCTACGTTGGCTATCTTCCAGTAGGCTGCATTCTGGATCTTACGCTCGCTGAACAGGTCGTTCCATGCCAGTGTAGCATTGTTAGAATAGTAGGTGCGAGGCACGTTGGAGATATAGGTCAGTCCGTCAGCAGTAAAACGGTTGGCATCGAGCACGGCCACGTCCTTGTTGCCAGGACCGTAGCAAGAGTTCAGACTATTGTAGATATCATCACTCACATGGTAGTTCAGTGCACCGAAGGTCGAGATGCTCAGGTCGAAGTTCTTGTACTCCAGATGAGCGCTGATACCGAAGTTAACTTTTGGCAGACCACTGCCCAAAACGGTTTGGTCATAAGTATCAATCACGCCGTCGGGCTTGCCTTCAGGGCCGCTGATATCCTTATAGAGGCAGTCACCCACCTGGGCTCCCTGCTGGGTAGCGTGGTCGGTCAGGTCGGCCTGTGTGCGGGCAATGCCCTCATATACCCAACCATAGAACTGACCTACTTCTTCACCTACCATGGTGATATAGGAACCTGTGACATACGGCTTGGTGCCGAAGCCAAGCTTAGTGACCTTGTTCTTCAAGGTGCTCAGGTTGGCACTAATGTCATACTTCAGCGGGTGGTCGTGGTTGCGATAGGTTGCCGAGAACTCGAAACCGCTGTTCTCCATCGAGGCAGCATTCATGGTTACCGAGGTGTTGGCCACACCGGCATTGGCAGGAACGGGAACACCATAGTGCAGGTCTTCCGACTTGTTCATATACCACTCGGCAGTGAATTCCAGACGGTTGTTGAACATGGCCAGGTCTATACCGATGTTGGTGGTCTTCTTCTTCTCCCATGCGATGTTCTCGTTGACGAAGGTAGAAACGGCAGAACCTGTCACAGGCTGGTTACCGAAGCTATAGGTCATGTTGTTGCGGCGCAGCGTGGCCTGGTAAGCGTAGTCGCCTACAGCGGCCTCGTTACCCAGCACACCATAGCTGGCACGCACCTTAAACATATTGACGATGTCATGACTGATGGGGAAGAACTTTTCCTTGTCAAAGCGCCAACCTACAGAAATGGAAGGGAATGTTCCCCAACGGATATCCTTAGTCAGGCGTGAGCTACCGTCACGACGGAGCACGAACGACAGCAGATACTTGCCGTCATAGTCGTAGTTCAGACGTCCTATAAACGATGTGATGGCATGCTTGTACTCATACGAGTCGGAGTAGGTATCGGCAGCATTCTGGAGTTGCAGGAAGTAGGGCTCAGAGAAATTGACGCCCCATCCCGACATGGTGTGGGTGTTCTCTTCCTGATAGGTCTGACCGAGCACCAGGTTAACGTGATGCAGACCGATGTTGCCGTCGTAGTTCAGCGTGTTCTCCACGAGGTAGTCGGAATAGTTGCGCGAAGCCTCTGTCAGCTTCTCGTTACTCTTGTCCAGATATACACGGTTGCTCTGTATCCAAGCCGAAACCCAAGTCTTGTCCTTGGCAATGGTCTTGCTGTAAGAGAGGTTGAGCTTGTAGCTCAGCTTATGGTTCTTCGACTCCAGACCGATCATCTTCAGCAGGTCGACATCAGCCGAACCTGTGGCTACCACGCGGTCAACGATGGTGTTACGCGTCAGCAGGTTGTTCACCAGCAAGGGATTCGAAGCTGAGATGTCACCATGAATAGTATCGTAGTACACACCATAGCCGTAAGCGTCGTAGTTGAAACTGCTGGCAGAACCTACCTTGTCGTCCAATACCCAGGTAGACTCATCGTAAGCCTTGATAGTAGGCTGCATCAGCAGGGTACCACGCAGCACGTTGGTCACATCGCCATACAAACCTTGCACATATTCTGAAGCATTCGACAGGCCCATACCGTCCTGGCTCGAATGCGAGTAGACGAGACTGGTGCGGAACTTGATGAACTTGGTCTCCATCGTGTTGTTCACACGGGCTGTAAAACGTTCGTAGTTAGGACCTGCACCCTCAAGGGTTCCCTTTTGCTTGAAGTAGTCAAGCGCTACATTATAAGTATTGTGGGCACCACCACCACTCAGGTTAATGTTGTGGTTCTGGCGAACACCCGTCTTAAAAACCTCATTGAACCAGTCGGTATTGGTATTGTCCTGGAACTGGTACTTGCCGGTCTCTGCATTAAGCGAGTAGCCACCTGCCAAGGGGGTACCTGAGTTCAATGAAGCCTGTCCCAGATACTGACTGTACTGATTGGCATCCATCACGTCATAGACGCCACTCGAAATCTTGTCCCAGCCGAAGTAGCCCTTGTAATCAACCTTCAGGGGCTGGTCCTTCTTACCATTCTTGGTGGTGATGATGACCACACCGTTAGCAGCACGCGAACCGTAGATGGCACCTGCAGATGCATCCTTCAGCACCTGGATGGTCTCGATGTCGTTTGGCGAGAAGTCGCGGATGGTAGTACCCATAGGCACTCCGTCAATCACATACAACGGTGCTGTACTTCCAAACGAACCGATACCGCGAATACGTACTGCAGGGTCGGCACCAGGCTGACCGTCAGAGGTAATCTGCACACCGGCAACCTTACCTTCCAGCATCGTAGAGATGTTCGAGTTGGATACGCGCTTCAGCTCGTCAGCGTTGACGATGGATACCGAACCCGTCAGGTCGGCCTTCTTCTGGGTACCGTAACCCACAACGACCACCTGCTCCAGCAGGTTCTCGTCAGAGGCCAACTGGATAGGCTCCAGGATTGCACGTCCTCGGACAGCAATCTCACGATCCTTGTAACCAACGTAGCTCACTACAAGCGTAGCATTTGCAGGAGCGTCAATCTGGAAGTTGCCGTCAAAGTCGGTCACGCTTCCACCCTTAGCACCTTTCACCTTGACGGTAGCACCTATCAGGGGCTGTCCGTCTTGGTCAACAACCTGACCGCTGACCTTGATGGTCTGCTGCGTCACTGATGCCATAGCAGGTACTGGACAGGCTGTTAAGCCGCCAAGTAGACCCAACGATAGCATCGCAGAGAATAAATACGTCTTTCTCATTGTCAATTGCTTTTAGTTAATAAATCGTATAGTAGCTTTGTGGTGCAAAGATAATAAAAATGTAAATACGACACTTATTTTCTTTCTTAATTAACGTTAAATGCAAGAAAATAAGTGTATTTTTAACGCTTTAAGGCCATTTGAGGGCCTATCATAGGCCTTACACCTTATTATATATAGCGCAACCTTGGCAAAAAAACAATTCAAAATTTGGTAGTTCGACTGATTATTCGTACCTTCGCAGCCTAAAACATAGACACAGGAAATGTTAGAAGTAAGAAACCTGCATGCCAAGATAGGCGAAAAAGAGATATTGAAAGGTATTGACCTCGTCATCAACGACGGAGAGACACATGCCATCATGGGCCCTAACGGCTCAGGCAAGTCAACGCTCTCTGCTGTCCTCGTGGGCAATCCATTGTATGAGGTCACAGCGGGCGAGGCCTTCTTCAACGGCAAGAATCTGTTGGAGATGAAACCTGAAGACCGTGCACACGAGGGACTCTTCCTCTCGTTCCAGTATCCCGTTGAGATTCCTGGCGTGTCGATGACCAACTTCATGAAAGCAGCCATCAACGAACGTCGCAAGTATCAGGGTCTGGAGCCCATGAATGCCGCCGAGTTCCTGAAGCTGATGCGTGAGAAGCGCAAAGTGGTGGAACTCGACTCCAAGCTGGCCAACCGCTCCGTCAACGAGGGTTTCAGCGGAGGCGAGAAGAAGCGCAACGAGATATTCCAGATGGCTATGCTCGAACCTAAGCTCTCCATCCTTGACGAGACAGACTCCGGTCTCGACGTCGATGCCATGCGCATCGTGGCAGAGGGTGTCAACAAGCTACAGACTCCAGAGACCTCCTGCATCGTCATCACCCACTACGACCGCCTGCTGGAGATGATTCGTCCCCAGTTCGTCCACGTGCTCTACAAGGGACGCATCGTCAAGACAGGAGGCCCTGAGCTGGCAAAGCAGATTCAGGAGCACGGCTACGACTGGATTAAGGAAGAAATCGGAGAAGAATGATGGCAAGCGAGCAACAATACATCGACCTCTACGAGCAGGCCCGTCAGATGATTCACCAACACTCGTCCGACGTGATGAATGCTGAGCGTGACGAAGCCTTCGGACGCTTCAAGGCCAACGGATTCCCTACCCGCAAAGTGGAACGCTACAAGTACACCGACATGCAGGACATCTTTGCTCCCGACTACGGTCTGAACCTCAGTCGCCTGCAGATTCCTGTCGACCCGTACAAGGCCTTCCGCTGCGATGTGCCCAACCTCTCGACATCGCTCTACTTCGTCGTCAACGACCAGTTCTATTCCAAGGCCCTGCCTAAGGGGCATCTGCCCGAGGGTGTCGTCATTGGCTCGCTGAAGGACTTTGCCACAACCCAATACTACAACCAGCTGGCCTACAAGAGCTGTGACGCCGTTACCGACCTGAACACCATGCTGGCTCAGGACGGACTCTACGTCTACGTTCCCCGTGGCGTTAAGGTAGACCGCGCCATACAGGTCATCAATATCCTACGCTCTGACGTCGACCTCATGGTCAATCGCCGTGTGCTCATCATACTTGAGGAAGGAGCCGAGCTCAAGATGCTCTTCTGCGACCATGCTGCCGACGACCGCCACTTCCTGGCCACGCAGGTCATCGAGGCCTACGTGGGAGAGAACGCCTCCCTCGACCTCTACTGCCTGGAGGAGACACACTATAAGAATGTTCGCGTCAGCAATGTATATATTGACCAGCAGGCCTATAGCCGCGTCAACCACAACGTCATTACCCTGCACAACGGCATCACCCGCAACCGTCTGGACCTCACTTTCTCGGGCGAGGGAGCCGAGTGCCAGTGCTACGGATGCGTCATTGCCGACAAGCAGCAGCATGTCGATAACAATACACTCATCACCCATCGCGTACCACATTGCACCTCCAACGAGCTATACAAATACGTTCTAGACGACCAGGCCACCGGAGCCTTTGCAGGGCGGGTACTCGTAGAGCACGGAGCACAGAAGACTACCTCGCAGATGACCAACCAGAACTTGACGGCTACCCGTGAGGCCCGTATGTACACCCAACCGATGCTCGAGATCTACGCCGATGACGTGAAGTGTGCCCATGGCTCAACCGTAGGTCAGCTCAACGATGCCGCACTCTTTTACATGCGACAGCGAGGCATCTCCCTGCAGGAAGCCAAGATGCTGCTGCAGAACGCCTTCATCAACGAAGTCATTGACAAGATGCAGCTTGAGCCCCTTCGCGACCGTCTGCATCACCTTGTAGAGAAGCGCTTCCGTGGCGAACTCAACAAGTGCGAAGGCTGCAAGCTCTGCAAATAAAATATACCATCAGGTTATCAGAGCGACAACCGCTTTAGCAACGCTATCAACACCTTCCAGATGTCATCGATGGTTGACAGCTCTACTCGTTCGCTGGTAGAATGAGGCTCCACGATACGTGGTCCGATGCTGGCTATCTGGATGCCAGGATAGTGCTGCACGAAGAAGCCTGCCTCCAGCACGAAATGCATGGCCACCATCCGAGGACGCCATCCCAACACATCCTGGAACGTATTGCTGACCAGCTGCAAGAAGGCCGACTGCTGGTCTTCCTGCCAGGCTGGGGCCAGCATGGCAGTCTCCGAGGTAGCGCCGACTGAAGAGAATGTTGCGGCAATGTCCTGGCTCAGCTGGCTCATGTCGTCGTCGATAAAGCTTCTTGTATGAGTGCTCACCAGGATATGGTCGGCAGCCATGCTGATGCGTCCTATGTTGTTCGACGTCTCCACCGTATCCTGCATGACACTACTCATGCAAACCACACCCTGAGGAACCTGGCGCAGACACGCCATCAGCGCCTCCAAGGCCTTCCTCTCAACAACACTCTCGTGAGGCTCACAAGCCTCTATGGTGCATGTCATGCCTGCATCCTGAGGATACGTCTCATGCAGGCGACTGTTCACCTCCTGTAGGGCATCACGAAGCGAGCATAGCGTATCAGCTGCCGGGAATACCGTCACCAGCTCGCCACTGGATGCTACCGACGCGTTGGCCTCACCTATATTGACTGATGCCGTGCAGAAGTCATGCTGCTTCGCCAGATGCTCCCAAACAGCTAACGCAGCCACGACAGCAGAGCAACGCCCTTTGTTAATGTCGACACCAGAGTGGCCACCCAGGCCACCAGCTATCCGTATACGATACCAGTTGCCCTTGTCGTTGGGGACAGGCATACGTCTGATGGGGATGCGGTGGAACTGCAGGCAGGCTCCTGCGGCTCCGGTAGTGATGGTGTCGTAGTCTTCCGAGTCCAGGTTGATGACCTTGCGCCCCCTGAGGAAGTCCTTGCTCAGCTGCGAGGCTCCTGACATGCCGTCCTCTTCATTCGTCGTGGTGATGACCTCAAGAGCCGGATGGGTGATGCTTTCGTCTTCCAGCACGGCAAGCGCCATCGACAGGCCGATGCCGTTGTCTGCGCCTAAAGATGTGCCACGGGCCTTCATCCAGCCATTCTCCTCATAGGCCTCAATAGGGTCACTCAAGGGATTGCTCATCCCGACGCATACCATATCCATGTGGTTCAGCAGCACAACGGGCTCTGCACCCTCACAGCCTGGGCTGGCAGACTTGCGTATCACCACGCAGTTCTCCTTGTCGCGCTCGTACTCCAGATGAAGACGTTCCGCAAACTGGCAAAGATAGTTGGCAACCTGCTCCTCGTGGTGTGAGGGGCGTAGTATTTGGTTCAACTCCTTAAAGATGCTGAAGACACGTTTTGTCGATGGATATGTTATCATCATTTTCATATAGCTTTTGAATGGAAACTAATTGCGTCTTAACAGGCTGACGATGCGCCCCATCTGATTGGGAATGCGAATCTGCTGAGGACACTTCGGGAGACAGGCCTCGCAGTCCACACACTGGCTGGCACGCTTCTCGGCGGACAATGCCTGACGGTAGTCGGCAATGAAACGCTGCTGGCGCGCGGCATAGTCGGGAGCAGAGGGCTCTGGCAGGGGGAGCAGGTGCTTGTTAACCGCATCGTTGTAGAAACTGAAATTGTTCGGAATGTCAACGCCGTAGGGACAAGGCATGCAGTAAGCGCAGGTAGTGCAGGGAATGGTGGGGAAGCCCGCCATCTGGTCAGCAATGTCAGCCAGCAGCCTGTTCTCCGAGTCCGTACATACCTCCAGGGGCGAGAAGGTGGTCACATTGTCCACAAGGTGTTCCATACGGTTCATACCACTAAGGGTAGTCAGCACATTGGGATAGGAGCCCACCCAGCGGAAAGCCCAGCGGGCCGTACTGTCGGCAGGACGTACAGCTTTCAGCTGGTCAGACAGCTCGCTGGCCATACGTCCGAAGGCACCACCTCGCAGGGGTTCCATGATGACTGCCTGTACGCCTGTCTTCTCTAATTTCCCATACAGATATTCAGCGTCGGCATCGTGTCGGCGACCTTGCCTAAGCGATGCATGGCGCCAGTCAAGGAAATTCATCTGTATCTGCACGAAGTCCCAATGGTACTCCTCCTGACGGTCTAACAGCCAGTCGAAGTCGCGCACATCACCATGATACGAGAATCCCAGATGCTTGATGCGCCCGGCCTCACGCTCCTTCAGCAGAAAGTCGAGCACGCCATTGTCCAGGAAACGGCCCTTCAGCGTCTCCATGCCTCCGCCAATGCTGTGCAACAGGTAATAGTCGATATAGTCCACCTTCAGGCGTTCGAACGACTGCTCATACATCCGCTTGGACTCGTCGAAGCTCCAGAGTCGCTTGTTCTGATTCGACATCTTGGTGGCCACATGATATTTCTCCCTGGGGAATCGGCTCAACGTATTACCCGTCAACACTTCAGAACGACCACCCATATACATCGGTGCCGTATCAAAATAGTTCACGCCGTGAGCGATGGCATAGTCCACAAGCTTGTCCACCTCTTCTTGGTTGTCCGGCAGACGCATCATGCCGAATCCAAGCAGCGAGATACGCTCACCCGAGCCATGCTGCACACGATAGGTCATACGGTTGTCGCCAACGGGAACCGATGCAGGCTTCGTGTCTCCAGCCCACACCTTCAGCGGATCAAGCGCCAGTGCTGCCATTGCCGAACCTGCCGCAACACCCAGCCGCTTCAGGAATTCCCTTCTGTCAATGTCTGTCGTCTTACTCATAGCAAAGAAAGTTTTAAGTCTCTTCGTTGGTTGCAAAGATATTAAAAAACTTCGAGATTACAAAGAATTCCAGAAGGAAAGTTTAGCATAGATTATCTCGACTGTTCTACCGTCTTTCATCCCAACCGAAGTGGATGGACCCTTCGACAGCACTCAGGATGACGACACAAGGGCGAGATGAAAATCTCCTCCCTCTGGGGGAAGACGGGAGAGGGGACTCCTCATCAGTCGTAATACGAAGGCCCTTCAATCGTAATACGAAGGCTGCTCAGTCGTAATACGAAAAGACACGAAAAACCATAGGTTTCCCACTTTCCCACTTT
>JAFPEE010000235.1 GCA_017389705.1 Prevotella sp. | reverse complement strand
GCTCTTCCTGATCGAGGAAGGCCACCTCAGGCTCTACCATCCAGAACTCGGCCAAGTGGCGGGGGGTGTTTGAATTCTCAGCACGGAACGTAGGACCGAAGGTGTAGATAGCACCCAGGGCGGTAGCTCCCAGCTCACCCTCCAGCTGACCAGAAACGGTCAGCGAGGTCTGCTCGCCAAAGAAGTCGTCGTCGTAGATAATCTTTCCGTTCTCGTCCTTCTTCAGGTCGTACAGGTTTTTGGTGGTTACCTGGAACATGTTGCCTGCACCCTCACAGTCGCTGGCGGTAATCAACGGCGTGTGGAAGTAGAAGAAGCCATGCTCGTGGAAATAGGTGTGGATAGCCATCGCCATGTTGTGACGGATACGCATCACGGCACCGAAGGTATTGGTACGCAGGCGCATGTGGGCGTTCTTGCGCATTACCTCAAACGACTGGCCTTTCTTCTGCATGGGGTATGTGTTGTCGCACAGACCGTAGATCTCCAGCGCTGTAGCCTGTACCTCCGAGGTCTGACCAGCACCCTGGCTCTCCACCAGCGTTCCGATAGCCGCGATACACGCGCCGGTGGTAATCTGCTTCAGCAAGTCCTCGTCGAACTTTGCGGGGTCTACCACCACCTGCACATTCTTAATGGTTGAACCGTCGTTCAGGGCAATGAAGTCAACGGCCTTACTCGAACGGTGGGTACGCACCCAGCCTTTCACACATATTTCTTTTCCAAAATCCGTACTTTTCAGTACGTCAACTATCTTTGTTCTTTTCATTGTTTTCTTTCTTTTACTAGGCCTAGGAGACCCTAGGACTTCCTAGGATTTCCTAGGATTATTACTCGTAAGCTCCCATGCGCAGGCGGTCTACCTCTTCCTCTGTCAGGTAGCGCCAGTCACCGCGACGGACGTTCTTCTTGGTCAGACCGGCAAACTGCACACGGTCCAGCTTGGTGACCTTGTAGCCCAGGCTCTCGAAGATGCGGCGTACGATGCGGTTCTTGCCAGAGTGAATCTCAATGCCGATGGACTTCTTGTCCTTCTCGTCTGTGTACTCAATGGCGTCAGCCTTGATCTCGCCATCCTCCAGCTGGATGCCCGTGGCAATCTGCTCCATGTCGTGAGCCGTCACGTTCTTGTCCAGGTGTACGTGGTAGATCTTCTTCTTCAGGAACTTCGGATGTGTCAGCTTCGAAGCCAGGTCACCGTCGTTGGTGAGCAGCAGTACACCCGTCGTGTTGCGGTCCAGACGACCTACGGGATAGATGCGCTCAGGGCAGGCTCCCTTCACCAGGTCCATCACTGTCTTACGCTGCTGCGGGTCATCGCTGGTGGTCACATAGTCCTTGGGCTTGTTCAGCAGCACGTAGACCTTCTTCTCAGGGGTCACAGGGGTGTCGTGGAACAGGACGGCATCCGTGCGCAGTACTTTGGTACCCAGCTCGGTCACCACCTCACCGTTGACCTTCACCACACCTGCCTGGATGAACTCGTCAGCCTCACGACGGCTGCAGACACCGGCATTGGCCAGGAACTTGTTCAGACGGATGGGCTCGTTGGGATCGTAGTTCTCCTCCTTGTACTCTATGCGCTTCTTCAACGAATACTTCGCATTGGGATCGTACGGAGCACGCTGCTTCTTCTTGTATGGGTTGTAGCCGCCACCATAGGGCTTGCCGCCGTAGTTGGGGTTGTAGCCACCCTGACGGGGCTGGTAGCCGCCACGGCTCTGATAGCCACCCTGGCGCTGCTGACCGTATTCGCTCTGCTGGCGGGGCTGGTAGCCTCCCTCCTGCTGCTGGCCATACTGCGGACGGGGACGGTATCCGCCCTGCTGACGGGGCTGGTATCCTCCCTCCTGCTGCTGACCATACTGCGGACGCGGACGGTATCCACCCTGCTGACGGGGCTGGTAGCCTCCCTCCTGCTGGCCGTACTGCTGACGGGGACGGTATCCGCCCTGCTGACGGGGCTGGTAGCCACCCTCCTGATTATAGTTCTTTGACCCTTGGTCAAAGTGTGGCGTTGCAATGTTACGGGGACGATAGCTGCTGCGCTGAGGTGTGCCGCTCTGCAAGCCGGCGCCAAAGCCCTCAGGACGGAAACCGCCCTCTTCTTGATGCTGATTGCGATAATAGCTGCCCTGCTGTGGATTGTAGGGGCGTACTGGTTGATGAATACGTGGACGTGGTGAACGACCTGGGCGGAACCCCTGATAACCACTTCCCTGCTGTTCTGTGTGCTGCTGCTCGGCAGACTGCTCTTCGTTTTTCTTCTCGTTTTCGAATTCCATGATTTTTGTCTCCTAATTTTTTTATTTTGGTTTTTACCCAGAGCCTCCCGGCTCCAATCGTTTTATATCTTACTTCTTACCTTGTTTTACATTCCCGTGTAGTTCATCGGCGTAATGGCCATCAGCTCTTCCTTCACTTCAGCGCTGACCTCCAGCTGTTGAATGAACTCGTGGATGGTCTGCTCCGTCATCTTCTGGTTGGTACGAGTCAGCGCCTTCAGCGCCTCGTAGGGATGCGGATAAGCCTCACGACGCAGAATGGTCTGGATGGCCTCGGCCACTACTGCCCAGGTGTTGTCCAGGTCTTGCTGCAGCTTCTCCTCGTTCAGGATGAGCTTGCGCAAACCCTTCAGCGTGCTCTGGATGGCAATGGCGGCATGGCCCATGGGAACACCCACGTTGCGCAGCACCGTCGAGTCTGTCAGGTCACGCTGCAAACGGCTTACAGGCAATTTCTGTGCCAAAAACTGCAACACGGCATTCGCAATGCCCAGGTTGCCCTCCGAATTCTCGAAGTCAATGGGGTTCACCTTGTGCGGCATGGCACTCGAGCCCACCTCGCCAGCCTTGATCTTCTGCTTGAAGTACTCCATCGAGATGTACATCCAGAAGTCGCGGTCCAGGTCAATGATGATGGTGTTGATGCGGCGCATGGCATCGAAGATGGCTCCCAGCCAGTCGTAGTTCGAAATCTGCGTCGTCCACTGCTCACGCTCCAGCCCCAGCTTCTCAGCTACGAAACTGTTGCCGAACTCGCGCCAGTCGTACTGCGGATAAGCCACGTGGTGGGCATTGTAGTTGCCTGTGGCACCGCCGAACTTTGCCGTTATGGGCGTGTCCTTCAGCGCGCGCAGCTGTTCCTCCAGACGGTACACGTACACCATCACCTCCTTGCCCAGGCGGGTGGGCGAGGCAGGCTGTCCGTGCGTCTTGGCCAGCATAGGCACGCTCTTCCATTGCTCAGCGTAGTCGTTCAGCTGTTCTATCAGCTCCTCCACCATCGGATAGTACACCTCGTCCAGTGCCTCTTTAATAGAAAGAGGTACACTGGTGTTGTTGATGTCCTGCGATGTCAGACCAAAGTGAATAAACTCCTTGTACTTCTCCAGGTTGCCAATCTTGTCCAGCTCCTCTTTGATGAAGTACTCCACAGCTTTCACGTCGTGGTTCGTCGTCTGCTCGATTTCTTTCACCCGTGCAGCGTTCTGTTCCGTGAAGTTGCGGTAGATGTCGCGCAACGACTCGAAAAGGCTATGGTCGAAATCCTCCAGTTGTGGCAGGGGCAACTCGCACAGCGTGATGAAGTATTCTATCTCCACACGCACCCGATAGCGTATCAACGCATATTCCGAAAAGTATTCTGCCAACGGTTGTGTTTTACTTCTGTAACGGCCATCAATAGGCGAGATGGCGGTCAGTACGTCTAATTCCATGTTTTTCTTTTATATACCTTGTTTATACAATCTTTTCTCTATTTTCTCAAATACGCTGCAAAATTAGTAATATTCGGGCAGAATACCAAATAAATTAGGATTTATTTTGGATTTCGGTCTTGCAGGTTTCTCAAATTCTCAGCAACCGAGAGTGGCGCTCTCTCTTCGAGAGTGTGGCATTACAATCGCTGAAACATCACGTTCAACGGTTTAAAAGGGTTGTAAGGTGCGTTGTAAAGGGTCTTTTGATACGGGGGAAAGTTAAATCTACGTCGATGATTGATAAAACCACGGCGTTGATTGTTAAATCCACGGCGATGATTGGAGTTTTAAGAAAAAGAGGTCATCCGATGGTGGATGACCTCTCTTTGGTGGGCGTTGACGGATTCGAACCGCCGACCCTCTGCTTGTAAGGCAGATGCTCTAAACCAGCTGAGCTAAACGCCCTTGCTTCTGAAAAGCGGTGCAAAGGTAAGGAGATTTTTTGAAACGACCAAACTTTTGCACCACTTTTTTTGCTTTTTATGCAAAAAAACTTGTTTTCTCAGTTTTTTGCACCTTTTCTGCTACTTGATGACAACGGTAGCGCGACGGTTGTAGGGCTGTGGGTTGAGGGTGTCGACACCGCCAGCGGCTACGATTTCAATCTGCTCGCGTGGGAAGCCCATCTTGACGATTTCAGCGGTGAGGGCGTCGGCACGCTGCTGTGAGAGCTGCTGGTTGTACTCAGCGCTACCTGTCTGGCTGTCGGCATAGCCAGTGACGACAATCTTGGAGCCTTGCTGCTTGGCTACGCTGACGAGGTCGGCGACGTTCTGCAGCTCGCGCTTGGAGGCGATGACGGCCTGGTTGAGGTTGAAGAAGACGCTGACGGGTGCGCTGACGAGCTCTTTCTCGACGATGCGCTGGGGCTGTGCCTGTGTTGCGCTTTGCTTGTTGAGCTGCTCCTGGAGGCGGTTGTTCTCAGCCTGCATGTCAGCCAGCTGTCCGTTGAGCGCGTCGATCTCGCTCTGGGTGAGTGCGTTATAGGCATCCTGTGCGGCGGTAGCTTTCCAGGTAGACTTGCCCAGGCGGTAGGTGAGACCTACCTCGACGTTGACCATGCGGTCTTTGTTCTTCCAGGTGGACTGCTCGTTGAGCTTGACGTTGACTCCGTCGAATCCGGGCTCGTAGCCTCCCCAGTTGATGTCGAGGTTGATGGCTACCTTGGGCGAGATGCGGAAGGTGTTGAGAAGTCCTACAGAGAGTCCCATGCCATAGGTGGTGTAGGTCATGTTGCGTCCTATGCCTCCTCCGATGTAGGGGATAAAGTTCCACACGCGCTGCTCGTTATAGCCCATCAGCATGTTGCTGAGGTTGAAGAGCACCTGTTCTTGTATGGTCCAGTACTTGCTGGCGTTGAGACTCTTGTCCTCGCTGATGATGGTGCGTCCCCAGGCGCCATTGAACTTGGTGCGCAGTCCGATGCCGGGAGTGAACCACTTACCGATGGCCAGGGAGAAGCCGAGGTTGGTACGATAGTCCTTGAAGAGCTTGCCGGGCTTGATGCCCTGGTTTTCCTGGCTGCCCCAGAAAGAAGTTCCTACGACGTTGGCCTGTACGAACCAGTTGGACCAGAAGGAGTTGGTGGACACGCTGTGCTTCTCGTCGCCGATGGTGCTTTGTGCCATGGTGGCTACAGAGAGGCTGGCGAAAGCGAATAATGCTACAATCTTTTTCATATTCATACTGTTTTTAATTAGGGGTTATTAAAATAACTGTTCTATATCGTGTTGTGGCAGGATGGCGAGGATGGGACGTCCGTCAGGGGTGTAGTTGACGTTGCCGCAGGCGAAGAGCTCGTTGATGAGATTCTCCATCTCGTCGTTGGTGAGTACCTGTCCTTGTGGGATGGCAGCATGGCGTGCCATGCTGAGTGCCAGCGCGCTGTTGAGCTCCTCGGCGCTGTCGCCCTCGTGGTGGATGGCCTCGTCGACCATGTCGTGCAGCAGCTGGACGTAGTTCATGCCCTCGATGCCTGCAGGTATGCCGTTGACGGCGTAGCTGCCCTGTCCGAGGTTGGTGAGGTCGAAGCCGATGGCTGAGAGTCGCGGAAGGACTTTCTCGAGGATGGTCATCTGTGCGGCTGCGAACTGTACGACCTCGGGGAAGAGCACCTGTTGGGTGTTGGCATTGCGGGTCTGCAGCTGTACGAGGTATTGTTCGTAGCGTATGCGTACGTCGGCTCGG
>JAFPEE010000024.1 GCA_017389705.1 Prevotella sp. | reverse complement strand
GTTATCGTTGAACGACGGTGCAAAGGTACGGCGGTTCTGCAGATACCACAATCCCCGCATTATGTCATTTGGTATACCGCATGTGTGGTATATTCTGTAAAAATGAGTATTTTGTGTCCGAAATCAAGATAAAATAGGTCCGGTAAAAAAAAGAATAAAATGATTTTATTTTGTTTTGTTCTCGCTTATTCGTACCTTTGAAAATACTCGTGGAATGCTTTAAGTGCTGATTGTCAGCAATTTGCCAGTTAAACGTTAGAAAAGTGGTCCTGTGTGTTTTCTACCTTGGCTTGTGAGGGCAGATTTAACGTATTTAACTTTCATAAACGTGTAGATAGGGGGCATTATGACAGACTGATGAGGCATAAGTACCTCAAAAGACCTCAAAATGTGTCCTTTTAAGAAAATTTTCTTCCGTATCGGAGCATAATTACAATATTTTTTTGTACAATTGCACCGAAGATTGCTTTTTGCCCATACATATTTGTGATCACCACTGCTGATAATGATAATAATAACAATAATAAACCTAATATCCGCAGTTAATAATTAGATTCAAATTGCAAGTGCCTGAATATAAGTGACTTCGAGAAATCACAGATTCCATGTTATGAGCCTGTAGAGTACTTGTCATAGACAGAATATATTGTTGAACCCTAAAACCAAAATATATGCGTATGCCACCATAGCAAGACACAATAGGACATAAAGACTGGACGTCCACTTTTGATTCTTGTATTCTGATAATTGGGGAATTGGAGGTTTGCAATTTTTATAACATTCAGAAAACAGATAGCACAATGAAGAAAGCGTACACGAAACCGACGGCGAGGGTGGTTGCCCTCCACGCACGGCAGCAGCTGCTCACGGTGAGCGGCGAGATTTCCGGCTATAGCAAGTCGGGAAGCGGATTCAGCCAGGACGAGAGCGGCAGCAGCAACGCCCCACAGAGCCGCGGCATCTGGGACAATGACTGAAGCAAGTAAAAAAACAACGAAAACGTTAATCCATTATGAGAACGAAAGAACAATTTCTGATGCTTTGGATGCTCGGCGGCATGATGCTGGCCGGGCTGGCGGCCTGTTCGGGCGACGACGACACGGCCACAGACGGCAGCGCGCCGCAGACGGCCGACGACGGCGTCAAGGTACGACACATTACCATTACGGAGACCGAGGAGGAGGAGGCACGGCAGATAATGACTCGCGCCTCGCTTGCTGAGGGTGACGGCATCCTCACCGCCTTGTGGACGGCGGACGACGGGCTGACGTACTGCAATTTGAGCAGAGTGGATCGTGGTAATAGCGATGCGCCCTACAGCGGCCTGCTGATAGCCAACTCCACTGCTGCCACCTCGCAGTTTACAGGCGACGTGTATTGCCTTGCTGGTGACTACCTGGCGGTGGTCTATCCAGCCACGACTTTCGAGACGAACGATAGCTATACCATCTCGCTCACGGGACAGAACGGCACGCTCAGCAAGCTCGCCACCAACTACCACTACGTCTTTGGCAAGGCAACCGTGACAGAGGTGACCGAAACGACGGCCAACGCCACGATAGGGAAGATGAAGAGCCTGCTGACGGTGTGCAAGTTCTCGTTTAAGGATAAGAATACGGGCGATGCCATCCCCATCAAGTCACTCAGCATTAGTTATAGCACTGGTGACTCAAACAACGGAAAATATCCGCAGTCGGCTACGGTGGCCATCGGTGTCAATACGGCGCAGAATGATGTCCATGCAACGGGTGCAGATATCACAGCGCCCCTCACGATTACTGCCTCTGGTCAGACGGAGGTCTATGTCGCCCTGCTGCCCACCGCCGCGCAGAGCACCTTCAACTTCACCGTCAGTGATGGCAACGGCAATACCTATAGCGGCACGGCCAATGCCACGCTCGTTGAAGGAGAATACGTGGATGCCACGGGGCTGAAACTTACAAAACAATAACAGGAAAAAGATAAAGACTATGAATAAGAATAGACTTTGGCTGATGGCCACCATCCTCGTCTGTGGCTTGGGACTATTCACCTCATGCTCGTCGGAAGACGATCCTCTGGTGATACCCGAACAGGGGAAGGCGTTTCGCGCTATGCTGAAAACGCTCGACTGGGGAGCAGACACGACATTCGTGTATGGTCACAAAACGCCTGACGTGGATGCCGTCTGTTCGTCGTTGGGTTATGCCAAGCTGATGAATGCGCTGGGCTACAACTGCAAGGCAAAGGTGTCGAGTGCGACCAACCGCGAGACAGCCTATATCTCTGGCGTGTTCGGCTTTGAACTGCCCGAATTGAAGAGCAGTGTGGTGCCGCAGACACGGCTCATACTGACCGACCACACCGACTATGCCCAGTGTGTGGACGGTGCCAGGGAGGCTATCATCCTACAGAAGATAGACCACCACGTAGAGGGCGACATTCAGGACAGCGGCATTCCCTACGTTCGCAGGGAGATGATTGGCTCCACCTGCACCATCATCTACGAGATGTACAGGGAGACAGGTGTCGACATCGACGATGAGACTGCCCGCATTCTGCTTGCCGGATTGCTGTCGGACACACGTAATCTCACCAAGACTACCACTCAGCATGAGGACTCCGTGGCATGGACGGCGCTGGTCGCCCAGTTGCAGTTGGAGGACAAAGTGGCAGAGATTAACCGCCAGATGGCCGATGCCGCCAATAATTACGATGGCATGAGCGATGGCGAGATCTTTCTCTCGGACTATAAGGAGTATGAGATAGGTGGCAAGGCTATCGGTTTCGGTTCGCTTAATTGCAAGGCAAGCGAGATGGATGACTTTATCAGCCGTATGTTGGGCGTGATGCCCCAGGTGATGTGCGACAACAGGCGCGACATGCTGTTTGCCAAGATCGATAATCTTGTACCCAATCCCGACGAGAGCGATCCTGACACGCCTTTCGTGGAAGACGGCACCTATTTCATCTATTACGGTGAAGGGACTCAGGCTGTGGCCGAGGCCATCTTCGGACCGTCGCTCCGTGAAGGTGTAACCTACTCCAAGGAAGAACTATCACGTAAACAGATTGTGCCGAGAATAACAGAAATACTGCAATGAAATAAACCAAAAAGATAAAGACTATGAAGACAAAAGAACAACAAGGATTCAGGCGGTTGGGACGCAGGGCGTTCGGGCTGCAAGTGATGACGCTCGTGCTCGTGATGCTCATCGGGGGAAGCCCGACGACGTGGGCCAACGATGACCCCGGTGGAGGAACCTACACCTTCTGGACCAACGCTGAGGGGGTAAAAGATATAAAAGACTATTTCAAGACCGTTAGTGCCTTTAGCTTCGCTGACGATAAGTATTTCTGGGAATTCGAGTTCAAGGCCATGCAGCACGCCTATTTTGAGAATCACGGAAAGATATACCTGCAGACGAGCGACAACAAGTGGCACACGGTGGCCGAATGGTACAAAAGTTCCAACAGCAACAATGTCAGTTTCAGTGTCAAGGATGAGTCTTGGGGTAACATCGTCATGGTAAGCGGCAACGACTTGGCCAGTATCGGCGGCATCATGACCCTCCGGTTCAAGCCCATACAAAGGTGTTTCGACGATGGCGTGAAGCGCATCAAGATGGAATACGACATATGGGAGTGGATAAACTATATCCATGAGAAAGTACCTCAGGGTGACATCCGATATGAGAAGGACCTCAACATGGCGTTTGCCGACAACGAACCCATACCCGACCTGGAGGTGGACTGGAGCGATGACTACTGCATCAGTCTCAAGGCCAGGAACGTATATGACAAGCGCAACCAGAACAACAATGTCAAGCAGTATTACACAACATACAGGGAAGTTAGTGGCGACAAAGTCAATGACGGCAGATACATCAACGAAACAATGAATGTATCTGACTTCACTGTGACTGGCGAACACGGAGGGATGATAGATGTTGAAAGAAACGCTGTTGCAAGAAGATACAACCTGATATGTGGCGCATACTTCCATCCGATGGGCATTCGCTTTACCCCCACCATCGAATATGCACCGTATGGGAATACCAACAACCTGAGCAACACGCCTGTCACACTCACCCGGCCGACGAAAGAGATTATCATTGACCCTTTCACCTGCGCAAAGAGCCTCAATGTGGACTTTGACAAATGGACCAGGAAGAACACCATTCGCTGGACACGCTACGAGGAGCAAAGCGGCTGGGGCGTGAAATGCATGGTGACACGCCCTTGCCGCACGGACGGCAAGTGGTACGTCATCCGCTATGAGGATGGTCAGGCAGCAGACACCTACACCCTCATTGCCGAGATGAACGGCGATGCCACCGACCTCAAGGTGGAGGACAGCGACATCGACTACGATAAACGCTACAACTATCGCGTCATCTTCCTGCCCGTCGTGCTGGCAGACAAATACGACAAGGACCATCTGACCAGTGGCGTGCTGGCAAACCCCGAAAGGCTACTGACGAACTTCTGGATAGAGCAGCAGGTGAGCACACAGCTTGAGATGCCCATCAAGCTGACACAGGACCGCAGTTACGACGGAGCCGTGCGCCTGAAGTGGGAATACTGCGCTGCCCCCACGGGCGAGAACTGGACGATTGAATACCGTCCGGCAGAGACAGGCAGTGCCTGGCGCGTGCTCGACAGCAGCATGATGGTCGATACGGAGGCATCGGAGGCCAGCTTCGATGCCGAAGGGTCGGTGTGCGACATGATGGACTATCGTGTAAAAACCACCTATATGAACCGCGACTTCTACTCTAACGTCTATACTGGCAACCTGCCTGCTGGCAGCTACATCAGCGAGGTGAAGGCATCGACAGGCACGGAGGAGAAGACCGTCATCGTGAAGTGGAAGGTGGCTCGCGCCGACGTTACAAACGATATCTACTTCCGTGTGCTGCGCCGCGTCATTGGCGATACAGACTGGACGCTGCTCACCGACGAGATTCATGGCACGGCCACGGAATACACCTATACCGATGACCGTCCGCTGGCCGGCTCGTACTATGAATACTCCGTGCAGGCCTACGGCGCGAAGTGCGACGAGCAGATCGTGAAGACCGACGAGGTCATCGCCCCTGGTTTCTCGCAAGCCCGAGGCACCATCACTGGTCACATCTCCTACGGCTCGGGAACAGCCGTCGATGGCGTGAAGGTGAACCTCGTCAAGGCCAGTGCCGACGAGCAGACCGACCAGCCGCAGTTCCTCTCGCGCTACATCGAGGGTGCAGGCAAGGGCTTGCAGTGGACGACTGCTAACAAGGAGAAGTACGCCAACGTGCTCAGCGGTGACGGCACCTTCACCATACAGTTCTGGGCACGGCCAAAGAGCGTGGATGCCGGAGGAGCCGCCAACCAAACCATTCTGCGATTAGGCAACGGACTGGAACTGGGCGTGAGGAGCGACGACGGCACACATTTCTATCTGAACAGAGTCATCCACTATGACAATAAGCTGAAATCGCATCACTTCAATAAGAGCCTGCCGTTCAGCACCACCGACTTTACCCACGTCACCGCCGTCTATGACCACGGCATGTTGACTTGTTATGTGGGCACCGACTCGCTGCTGTCGTACACACTCGATTGCACTCAGTATAAG
>JAFPEE010000234.1 GCA_017389705.1 Prevotella sp. | reverse complement strand
CTACCTCACCAAGACCATCGAGGCCTTCCCGCAAGGCGAGCGCATGAAAGAAATCCTGCACAAGGCAGGCTTCGCAGAGTCATCATTCCAACGACTCACGTTTGGCATTTGCACCATGTATTTTGCAACTAAATAAAAGTACTAATTATGGAAAAGTACGGACTTATCGGATTCCCACTAGGACACTCGTTCTCCATCAGCTACTTCAACCAGAAGTTCAAGGACGAGGACATTGACGCCGTCTATGAGAACTACGAGATTTCCACCATCGACGCACTCTCCGAAGTGCTCGACATGAATCCCGAACTCTGCGGTCTGAACGTGACTATCCCCTACAAAGAGAAGGTTCTGCATTTTCTCGACAGCATCTCCCCTGAAGCCCGCGCCATCGGAGCCGTCAACGTCATCAGAGTGACCCACCAAGGCAAGAAAATCAAACTCAAAGGCTACAACTCAGACGTCATCGGATTCACCAAGAGCATTGAACCTATGCTCGACAAGAAATGGCACAAGAAAGCACTCATCCTGGGCACAGGCGGAGCCTCGAAAGCCATTGACTACGGGTTGCGCAACCTGGGATTGGAAACCATCTTTGTCAGCCGCTATGAAAAGGAGGGTACCATCCAGTACCAGAACGTCACTCCAGAGGTTGTCAAGGAGTACAACGTCATCGTCAACTGCACTCCCCTGGGCATGTATCCCAAAACGGAAGAATGCCCCCTGTTGCCCTACGAGGCTATGGATTCTCACACCATCCTCTACGACCTCATCTACAACCCTGACGAGACGTTGTTCATGAAGCGTGGCGCACAATACGGTGCTCAAACAAAGAACGGACTCGAAATGCTGCTCCTGCAGGCCTTTGCCTCGTGGGAGTTCTGGCACGAAAAATAAACAATGAACTATACAGACAACATCAATCAGCTGACGCGCCAGTACAACGACGCCATCCGGGCACTGGAAACCTCATACGACATGGAAGCCAGGCAGCTCGGATTCATAGAGCGTCTGACCTCGTCAAAGCTCAAGCGACAGTATTCCCGACGCTACGAGGCGCTGGTAAGCGAGTATCGCGGCAGGTGCCGTCAGGTGCTCGACGACTGTAAGCGTGCAGACCCCGAATGGGGAAAATGGCGCGACCGTTGGCCCGTCATCTTCGTCGTCTGTATCCTCTCCACCTTTTTCGGCTGTACGGCCTTCGTAGCCATGACCGACGAGTCAACACCCTCCACACTCACCAGCCAAGGCAACAGCGAGACAATAGCCAGCGAGGGCAGCACTACCTATTGGAATGCCGACAACATCCCCATCCCCTATTTGCAAGACTCTACCCAATACGTCTCCAACCCTGACAATGTGCTGTCGCAGGATGCCGTCAACCGCATGAATGTGACGCTGCAGCGCCTGAGGCTGGAGCTAGGTGTACAATCGGTAGTCATCGCTGTCAACCATATAGAGAACGACGATCCATTCCGGATGGCACAGGATGTGGGAAACAAATATGGCGTAGGCTATCACGACAGAGGACTGGTAGTGGTATTGGGCTATCTTGACCACAGCATCAACATGTCACCAGGCAGATCCCTTGAGGCTGATCTGACGGATGCTGAGTGCCACCGACTGGAACAGCAATACGTCGTGCCTGCCATGAAGGCCGAAATGCCAGACAGCGGTATGATATACCTGGCAGAGGCCGTCTATGCCACCCTGCAAAAGAAAGAGCTGCCACGGATGACGTCATTCTCCAGTCAGGCTGACGATGAAGCCGACGATGCCATTCTGCTGGCCTTGTTCCTTTTCATGGTAGGCTTCATAGGTGTAACAGCATCATTCCTCAAGCTCAATGGAAAATATCATTGGATACAGGTGGTAGGGGCTGTTGCTCTGTTGCCGAATCCCTTCTATGAAGAGATTACTCATATCAGTAGCGGAGGCGGCTTTGGAGGCTTCAGCGGAGGCGGAGGAGGCGGAGGCTTCGGAGGAGGTTCCTTCGGCGGAGGATCGTTCGGTGGCGGCGGCGCCACCTCAAGATGGTAAGAAAATGTAATTCACAAAAAAATAATAGCTATTATGAAACTCAGTAAAGGACTTATCGGAATTATCGCAGCTGTCGTCATCATCGGCGCATGGGCTGCAAGTGCTTACAACGGAATGGTAAAGGAACAGGAGAAAGCCACTACAGCTTTGGCAAACGTGCAGTCGACCTATCAGCGTCGTGCCGACCTCATTCCCAACCTCGTAGAAACAGTCAAGGGCTATGCTGCACATGAGAAAGAGACACTCGAAGGTGTAGTGGCAGCACGCTCGAAGGCTACCAGCATCACACTCGACCCAGAGAACATGACACCCGAGAAGCTGAAGGAATTCCAGCAAGCTCAGGGTGAGCTCGGCTCAGCACTCGGACGACTCATCGCTATCCAGGAGAACTATCCTGACCTGAAGGCTAACGAGAACTTCCGTGACCTGCAGGTGCAGCTGGAAGGTACCGAAAACCGCATCAACGAGGCCCGCAACAGCTACAACGCCGCTGTTCAACAGTATAACGTAGTCATCCGCTCGTTCCCAAAGAACTTGCTAGCAGGCATGTTCGGATTCGACAAGATGACTAAGTTTGAGGCCGAGGCTGGTGCAGAGAAAGCTCCACAGGTAAAATTCTAAGGCGAGCTATGGATAACAGATATATGATGCGAGGCGTCTCGGCCGCTAAAGAGGACGTTCACGCAGCCATTAAGAACATAGACAAAGGTCTCTATCCACAGGCTTTCTGCAAGATCATTCCTGACATTCTGGGGGGCGACCCTGAGTTTTGTAACATCATGCATGCCGACGGGGCTGGCACAAAGTCGGCGCTGGCCTATATGTATTGGAAAGAGACGGGCGACCTCTCCGTATGGAAAGGTATCGCTCAGGATGCCATTGTAATGAATACCGACGACCTGCTCTGTGTGGGTGCCGTCGACAACATCCTCGTATCGAGCACCATCGGGCGCAATAAGATGCTGATTCCCGGTGAGGTAATCTCTGCCATCATCAATGGTACCGACGAGCTGCTGGCCGAACTGCGTGAGATGGGTATCGGCATCTGGCCTACCGGTGGAGAGACGGCTGATGTGGGCGATCTGGTACGTACGATCATCGTCGACTCTACGGTTACCTGTCGCATGAAGCGCTCAGATGTCATCGACAACGCCTGCATCCGTCCTGGCGATGTGATTGTGGGATTGTCATCTACAGGACAGGCCACCTACGAGAAGCGTTATAACGGCGGTATGGGTTCCAACGGACTCACCTCTGCCCGTCATGATGTGTTCGCCAAATATCTTGCAGAGAACTATCCTGAGAGCTACGATCACGCTGTGCCCGACGAACTGGTGTATAGCGGCAAGTATAAGCTGGCAGACGCTGTGGAGGGCTCTCCCGTAGATGCCGGACAGCTGGTGCTCTCACCTACCCGCACCTATGCCCCTGTAATCAAGAAGCTGCTCGACGAGCTGCGCCCCGAGATCCACGGAATGGTTCATTGCACGGGTGGCGCCCAGACCAAGGTGCTGCACTTCGTCAACGACAATTGCAAGGTGATTAAGGATAACATGTTCCCCGTTCCCCCACTCTTCCGCGCTATCCACGAGTGCTCGGGTACCGATTGGAAGGAGATGTACCAGGTGTTCAACATGGGTCACAGGATGGAGATCTACGTTCGTCCTGAAGTGGCCGAGAAGGTGATTGCCATCTCGAAGAGCTTCAACATCGATGCTCAGGTGGTAGGACGCATTGAGGAAGGCAAGAAGAGCCTAACCATCAGTTCCGAGTTCGGAACCTTTGAATATTAATTTTTATTATCAATTCTAGATTTAATAAGTGGAGAATAACAGCATATTACAAAAGCTTGACGGTTTGGAAGCCCGTTTCGAGGAGGTATCGACGCTGATTACCGACCCCGACGTGATAGCCGATCAGAACCGTTTTGTGAAACTGACGAAGGAATACAAAGATCTGGGCGACATAATGGATGCCCGCAAACGCTACATCGCTTGTCTGAATGGCATCAAGGAAGCGAAGGATATCCTGGCCAACGAGACCGACCCAGACTTGAAGGAAATGGCGCGCGAGGAACTGGCAACCAACGAAGAGCTACAACCAAAGCTGGAGGAGGAAATCAAGATAGCCTTAATTCCAAAGGACCCGGAGGACGCTAAAAACGTACAGATGGAGATCCGCGCAGGAACGGGTGGCGACGAGGCTTGTCTCTTTGCCGGTGACTTGTTTAAGATGTACAAGAGCTACTGCGACTCTAAGGGTTGGCAGCTCAGCATCACCAGCGTCTCAGAAGGTGCTGTGGGTGGCTACAAGGAAATCGACTTCGCCGTCTCAGGTGCCGATGTCTATGGTACGCTGAAGTATGAGTCGGGTGTACACCGCGTGCAGCGCGTGCCCGCCACAGAGACGCAGGGCCGCATGCATACCTCGGCAGCAACGGTAGCCGTATTACCCGAGGCTGATAAGTTCGAGGTGCATGTGAACGAAGGTGAGATCAAGTGGGATACCTTCCGCTCATCGGGTGCCGGTGGCCAAAACGTAAACAAGGTGGAATCGGGTGTGCGTCTGCGCTATATGTGGAAGAACCCCAATACGGGTGAGACCGAGGAAATCCTCATCGAGTGTACCGAAACACGCGACCAACCAAAAAATAAGGAGCGTGCCCTCTCGCGTCTGTATACCTTTATATATGACAAGGAGCACCAGAAGTATATGGACGATATCGCCAGCCGTCGTAAGAGCCTCGTATCTACAGGCGACCGCTCTGCCAAGATTCGCACCTACAACTTTCCACAAGGCCGCGTAACAGACCATCGCATCGGCTATACGACACACGACTTACAGGGTTTCTTGGGTGGTGACATCCAGGCGATGATTGATGCCCTGACCGTTGCGGAGAATGCTGAACGCATGAAAGAAAGCGAGCTTTAAAGAATTGACAATTAAGAGTTATGGGATTCTGGAAAGAAGTAAAAGAGCAATGGACAAAGGAGGGTATTAGAGAATCGTTCCAACATTTTAGCTGGCAAACGTTCCTCTGTATAGTTGTGGCTGTAGCAGCAGCAAATACAGCTGTCGATTATTTCAATGTAAGAGAGACTCTATGGCTCCATTTAGCCATATTCTTTATTGCCTGGAACATCGGCTACGTCATTTCTTATATTCTGATTAATCACATTAGAAAATGGATAAAAAAGAACTAATCAAGCAGATTAAGGAGAAGCAGTCGTTTCTCTGCGTGGGTCTCGATACCGACCTAAAGAAAGTACCCCAACACCTATTGAAAGAGGAAGACCCCATCTTCGCTTTCAACAAGGCCATCATCGATGTCACAGCACCTTATTGCGTGTCGTACAAGCCTAACTTGGCTTTCTACGAGGCTTTTGGTGTGAAGGGACTCCTCTCGTTCGAGAAGACCATCAAGTACCTAAAGGAAAACTATCCCCACCATTTCATCATCGCTGATGCCAAGCGTGGCGACATTGGCAACACCTCAGCTATGTACGCGCGTACCTTTTTTGAAGAATATGATGTCGATTCGCTAACCGTTGCACCTTATATGGGTGAAGACTCGGTAACACCTTTCCTCGGCTATGAGGGCAAGTGGGTGATTCTGCTGGCCTTGACAAGCAATAAGGGAAGTCATGACTTCCAAATGACGGAAGACAAGAACGGCGAGCGCCTCTTTGAAAAGGTGTTGAAGACATCGCAGAAGTGGGGCACCGATGAGAACATGATGTATGTCGTAGGTGCTACACAGGGCCGTATGTTTGAGGACATCCGCAAGATAGCCCCCAACCACTTCCTTTTGGTTCCTGGCGTCGGAGCTCAGGGCGGTTCGCTGGAAGAGGTATGCAAATACGGCATGATTCCAGGCGACGTAGGACTGCTGGTAAACTCCTCACGTGGCATTATCTACGCCTCTCAAGGAGAGGACTTTGCTGAGGTTGCTGGCCAGAAAGCCCAGGAGCTGCAACAGCAGATGGCGAAATTAATTGTTAATAGTTAACCATTTATTGATAATTATTTCGTACCTTTGCACTCAAATATTGAATTCTATACAAAGAGAATATGATACTTGACAAGATTGACGAACTTCTGAAAGAAGTACAGACACTAAGTGCGCAGAATGCCGAGGAAGTAGAGCAGCTGCGCTTGAAATACCTGAGCAAGAAGGGCGAGATTACAGCCCTGATGAACGACTTCCGTAATGTAGCTGCCGACCAGAAGAAGACAATAGGCATGAAGATTAACGAGCTGAAGCAATTGGCTACAGAGCGCATCAACCAGCTACGAGAGAATTGTGCCACACAGGAGTCGGGCGACGATGCCGTCGACCTGACGCGTACTCCATACCCTATTCAGTTGGGTACACGTCATCCTTTGACCATCGTTACCAATGAGATCATCGACATCTTCTCACGCATGGGCTTTGTACTGGCTGACGGACCTGAGGTGGAGGACGACTTGCATGTGTTCACTAAGATGAACTTTGCTGCCGACCATCCCGCACGCGATATGCAGGATACATTCTTCGTATCGCAGCACCCCAACGATGTCACCAAGAACATCCTGCTCCGTTCGCACACTTCAAGTGTACAGGCTCGTGTAATGGAACAGATGCACACCGAGGATGGCAAGCTGACAGCACCCATCCGCGTCATCTGCCCAGGACGTGTTTACCGTAATGAGGCCATTACCGCCCGTGCACACTGCTTCTTCCATCAGGTTGAGGGATTGTATATCGATAAGAACGTCAGCTTCACAGACCTCAAGCAGGTACTGCTCAGCTTTGCTCGCGAGATGTTCGGTGCTGACACGCAGATACGTTTGCGTCCCTCTTACTTCCCCTTCACTGAGCCCAGTGCCGAGATGGATATCTCGTGTTTCATCTGTGGCGGCGAGGGGTGTGGCTTCTGCAAACATACCGGTTGGGTAGAGATTCTTGGATGCGGTATGGTAGACCCCAACGTATTGGAACAGTGCGGCATAGATTCCAAGATATACAGCGGCTATGCCTTTGGTATGGGCGTTGAGCGTATTACTAATTTGAAGTACCGCGTTTCTGACCTCCGCATGTTCTCAGAGAACGATGTGCGCTTCCTAAAAGAGTTCGAATCAGCTAACTAAAAGGCATGAAACTCGCAGTGATGACACAACCCACGTTCTTCGTTGAAGAGGACAAGATACTCACGTCACTCTTCGACGAGGGGCTGGATAACCTGCATCTCTACAAGCTTGGCTCTTCGCCCATGTATTCTGAGCGACTGCTGACATTGCTCTCCGATGATTACTACGGTAAGATTACCGTTCACGATAATTTCTACCTGAAAGAGGAGTACAAGCTGCACGGCATTCATATTGATGGTGCCTCCACACCTGTTCCCAAAGGCTATCGAGGCCACGTCAGCCGTACCTGCACTAGTTTGGAAGAGCTGAAGGAGGCCAAGAAAAATGCAGACTACGTTTTTCTGAAGTATATCTTCGACAGCCAGACAGAGCCAGACCAAAAAGCCACATTTACTGAAGCTCAGCTGAAGGAGGCCGCCAACCGCGGACTCATAGACCGTCATGTCTATGCCCTTGGAGGCATGAACCTCGACAATATTCGCATAGCAAAGGATTTGGGCTTTGGTGGAGTTGTTATCAGCGGCGACCTATGGAAGCGTTTCAACATCCATCAGGAGCTCGACTATCAGGAACTGATAGACCATTTCACGAAACTTCGTAAAGCAATAGGATAAATTATGTCTAACAAAAACTACATGGTGTTTTCGGGTACTGCCACGAAATACCTCGCAGAGAAAATCTGCCAAAGCTTAGGATGTCCGCTCGGCGAACTGGTTATCACCAAGTTCTCCGACGGTGAGTTTGCTGTATCATATGAGGAAAGTATTCGCGGACGAGATATATTTCTCGTACAGAGCACCTTCCCCAACAGCGACAATCTGATGGAGTTACTTCTGATGATAGATGCTGCCAAACGCGCCTCTGCTAAAACAATCAATGCCGTCATCCCCTACTTCGGATGGGCCCGTCAGGATCGCAAGGACAAGCCTCGCGTCTCGATAGGTGCAAAGTTGGTGGCTGACCTGCTCTCTGCCGCTGGTGTTAATCGTGTCATCACCATGGACTTGCATGCCGACCAAATTCAGGGATTCTTCGATGTTCCCGTCGACCATCTCTATGCCTCAAATGTCATTCTGCCCTATCTGCAGAGCCTGAATCTCGACAATTTAGTGATTGCCTCACCCGATGTTGGTGGCTCTAAGCGTGCCAACACCTACGCTAAGTTCCTGGAATGTCCCCTCGTGCTCTGCAACAAGACACGTGCCCGCGCCAATGTAGTTTCCTCTATGCAGATTATTGGCGATGTTGAAGGCAAGAATGTCGTTATCATTGACGATATGGTTGATACAGCAGGCACTATTACCAAGGCTGCAGATATCATGAAGGCAGCAGGTGCCAAGACGGTTCGCGCCTGTGCTAGCCACTGCGTGATGAGTGGTCCTGCCAGCGATCGCGTACAGGAGTCTGCCCTCGAAGAGATTGTCTTCACCGACTCCATCCCCTATACCCAGCGTTGTGCAAAGGTTAAGCAACTCAGCGTTGCCGATTTATTTGCAGAAACCATCCGTAGAGTCATCAACAATGAAAGTATTTCGAGCCAGTATATTATTTAAGGTATTAGGACTCAGCAGTCTGCTGATGTTGACAGCATGCCAGTCCAATGGCTATAAAGTCAGTGGTGACGTGGCCGGCTTGTCTGACGGTGACACCCTATACCTGACGCGTGACATGGAAACCGGCACCCCTGCTGACACCATCATTATCAAAGATGGTAAATTCTCTTTCAGCGGTGAAACAGACTCAACATCCCTCTGCATGCTGTATAGTGCCAGCCGTAATGAGATTAACGCGCCCTTCTTCCTTGAGGCAGGCAACATCACCATTCACCTGACAGAACAGCCTGGTGGCTCTCGCGTCAGCGGTACCGTATGCAACGACCAGTGGCAGGAACTCAATGACTCCGTGATGGTAATCGGCAAGGAGATTAACCGCATTGCAGAGCATATCTATGGCAACAACGTTCCTGAAGAGGAGCAGCAGAAGGGCATGGAACAGATAGATCGTCTGAACCAGCGCTTCTCCGACTGTGTTATCAAAAAGGCCGAGAAGAATATCGATAATGAGTTTGGCTATTTCCTCCTCACCTACTATCCTGAGGAACTCATCAACAACGAAACGCGTGCCCGCCTTATCAAGCAGCTGCCAGCAGAAATGCAGAAGCGTCCTGCCATCCAGCAGATGGAACAGCAGATAGCACGTGCTGCCCAGACTGCCGAAGGCAGTACCATCAGCGACTTCACGCAAAAGGCTCTTGACGGTACGGATGTCAGCCTCATGGAGGAAATCAAGAAAAACAAGGTAACAGTTATTGATTTCTGGGCTTCATGGTGTGGCCCCTGTCGTCAGGAAATGCCCTTCATGATTCAGCTCTATGACAAATATCAGCCTAAGGAATTCGGCATCATCGGCATCTCTCTCGACAATGAGCTTGATGCATGGCAGAAGGGAACAGACGCCATGGGTATCAAATGGCCCCAGATGAGTGACCTCAAAGGTTGGGAGAACGAGATTGCCCAACACTTCAACGTCACCAGCATCCCTCATACTATTGTCGTAGACCAGCAGGGAAAGATTCTCCGCCGTGGTCTTCGTGGTGAACAGCTGGAGCAGTTCATTGCCGAGCAGTTGAAATGACACACTGGCACTTGATCGCTTCTAAATGAGAAAAATAGCAATATTGATTCTTTCACTTTGGTGCACATGCTCCGCAACATGGGCTCTGCCTACTGACAGCATTAAGACTTACACGCAGGAAGAGCCTTTGATTTATGAGGATGTATGGGACTTGTGGCCCTACTCCTATCTCAATGAGCATGGTGAGCCGGAAGGATTCAATATTGACTTGATACGTTTATTGATGAAGGAGTTGAGCATTCCTTATGTCATTAAGCTAAAACCATCAGCAGAGGCATTCCGCGATTTGAAAGACGGCAAGTCTGACTTGATGTTAGGTCTTGCCGTGGGTTTTCATGATGAATTTGGCCACTATTCCAAGAATGCCGTCACACTGTTTACACAGAGTTTGATACGCCCCAAGAGTAAGCCTCAGACCATTAAGCGTTTCCACGACCTGAGCAATCATCAGGTCATAGTTAACGACAGTTCTTTGGCTCACCACCTGATGACAGAGTACGGATGGGGAGAGAATGCCAAGCCTGTAGAAGACATGCGTGAGGCCATCCAGGCAGTAAGTGCGAAAGAGGATGGACAAATCGTTTGGAACACACTCTCGCTGAAGTGGCTCATGCGCAGATACCATACCGATAATCTTGAGCTCACTCCTGTCAACATGCAGCACGGACAGTATAAGTTCATGTCTAACAATACCCATCTACTGGATCTTTTGGACAACACGTATACCCGTCTGTATTCAGAAGAAAAGATTACCCCGTTGCAAGACAAGTGGTTCTATCCTGAACGTGAGGAGGAAGTGGTGGAACCTTGGATGTGGTACACTATAGGAGGCAGCATCCTGCTGTTGCTCTTCATGAGCATCTATGGCATCACCTATCGCATTCAAGCCCGCAAGTTGACGGAGCTCAACCTGAAGCGTAACAAGCGCCTGGCTCTGATTCTGGAAACAAGCCATGTCCACATGTGGACCTATGACATCAAGAGCGAGCAGTTTGCCTGGCGCAACGACAATGGCCTTGTGGCATACGAATACACCATGGATGAATTCGCACAACGCTATAGCCCTGAGGACTTCCAGCGTCTGCACAATGCCTTGAAGGATATTGCCCAACAACCTAAAGGCCAGGAGAAAGACATCATGCTGGAGCTGAAAGCCAAGGACGTGGAGGATGGCGATACCGAAAAGCGCGACTACTATGTGGTGCTGTCTGTGCTGGATCGTGACAAGGAAGGAAAACCCACAGTCATTCTGGGTACTAAGAAAGATGTGACAGAGGAACGCCGACAACAGCGTCTGTCCGACGAGCGTACCCTTCGCTATTGGTCTATCTTCTATCTGCCCATGATAGGCATCATGCTATTCGACCGTAACGGCATTCTCATCAATATCAACCCCAAAGGCTGTGAGCTGTTGGATTGTGACGCAGAGAGCCTTATCAACAAAAAGGCAAGCATGGACGATATCCTGCATACCGGCGACCTGAAGCCCGAGAATGCTGACGGTTATCATACCACACTTGACAAGGACATCAGCATGGAATACCAGCTGATGACGGTCTACGACGACTCTCATGAGCTCTTGGGTATTTTTGCCATCTGCCGTGACCGATCTAACTATCTGAGGATTAATGCACAGCATGACGAGGAAGAGAAGGAGCTGAGCGCTATCAAGAAGGTGCTGAGTGGCTATAACCAAGACATCGATTTGGTTTTGCGTTGCAATGACATCCGCATGGTGTCCTACTCTCCCAAGGAGCATCTGCTCACCATCCATCGCAGCATGAACGAGATACAGCATGCGCTGACACAAACACGATGCATGACGCTGGTAGACGAACGTTCAAAGAAAGTCGCCATGCGTATGCTTAACAACATGGACAACCGTGAAGACAAAGACATCCATGCACATATCCACTCCACCCTGCGAACCAAGGGAAACAGGAAGCTGTGTATGGATTTCAGCCTGATGCCCGTACACGACAAGGCAGGTGCCGTCATCTTGTATTTAGGTCTCTGCCGAGATACCAGCGAGCAGTGTGCAATGACTATGGAGATGCAACGCCAGACAGCCAAGGTGCAAGAAGTGGAGCATACCAAGAACAGTTTCGTGAAGAACATGGTGCAGGAAATCACCAAGCCTATGAGCACCGTCACTAACTACGTAGGACAGTTGGGCGACAGGAAACCCGCCAGCAATGAGGACAAGCTGCGCGAAGGCATCCTACAGAACTCAGACTACCTGTTGCACTTAATAGACAATATCCTATACCTGTCACGACTGGAGGCTCACATGGTTGAGATTCAGAAGAAGCCCTGCAACATTGCCGAGATTTTTGAGTCACTCTGCGCCAAAGGATGGTATCAATACCAGAATGAGCATACCCGTTATATTGTGGAGAGTCCCTATACGGAGCTGACCGTCAACATCGACCCCGATAATCTGGGACATGCCATCGAACAGCTGACAGCCAATGCTGCCCAGCATACCAGCAGTGGTGTCGTAAAAGCCCGCTATGAATACATCGGTCGACGACTCATCATCTCTATAGACGATACAGGCGAGGGCATTCCCAAGGAAATCATGGCCCGCATTCATGCCAACAACGAGCAGATATCCCACAACACATCCGGTTTGGGACTTGCCATCTGCAAGGAGCTGGTGAAACAGATGGGAGGCACCATCGACATCGTCTCTGAGGTGGGCGAAGGAACAACGGTATACATAACGATTCCGTGTCAGGCTACAGGCATGAAACGTAAAAGAATGGAGAGTTAGACATGAAGATGAGGTATCTATGGTGCATGATAGTGCTTTTCCTGCTACCCCTTTCAGCAAAGGGGCAGTTGAGCAGTAAGTATCATCAGCAACGACCCATCACTATTGTCTGCGACTGGGACAAGCCACCCTACGAGTTCCTGGATGATGAAGGCCGTCCCGCAGGCTCCAACATTGATGTCCTGACACGTATTCTAGATGATATGGGCTGTTCCTATGAGTTCGTCATGAAGGAATGGAGTCATGCCACCAAGACTTTTGAACGAGGAGACGCAGACCTCATCCTTGCCAACGTCAACCGCTTCAAGGGCAAGCAGTTCTTTGCCACCCAGATTATCAATTACAACCGCATTCGCGTTGCAATGACTAAAGACACTGCTGACATCATTTCCCTCCAGACACTGGCCAATGAGGGTGTGGTGCTCAAGACAGGCGACTATACTGGCATGTACTTCAAGTATGCCGACTCAGCCATGCAGAGCCGTATAGAATATCAGTCACCCAAAGTAGCCTTGACCGGTCTGCTGGCAGGCGATAACAAATACTTTGTCTGGGGAGAGGAGCCCCTGAAATGGAAAGTCAAGAAGCTGAACCTGGAAGGCATCTACCTCAACGATGTCAGCATCCCCGTCAGCGAAGTACATATCATAGGGCGCGACAAAGAGCTGATAGACCGGATTGACGACCACTACTCACGCTTGAAGCAGAGCGGTGAGCTGGAGGAGATGCTCAACAAGTGGTTTCATCCTGAGAAGGTACACGACACCACCCCACCCTATATCATCTATACCATCCTGGCATTGGTGGCACTGGCAGCACTCCTACTGCTCTTCAGCCGGCTGGCCAAAGCACATGTCAGGCGTGCCACTCGCAGCTCTACGGAGCTAAACGAGATGATGGACAAGGCACTCCACATGGGTAACTTCCAGGTAATGGAGTACGACATTGCACACGACCGTTTTACCAACAGTATGGGAGGAAGCATCCTGCCTGACAAAGGTCTTACCCTGGAAGAGTTCACCCAACGCATCCACCCCGACCAGCGCAAAGAGTTCGAGCAGAAGATGCAAAAGCTGCTTTCAGGCCGTGAACGCCATTTCGAGCTGAATAAACGTTGGAATGCAGGAACTGACGAGGAGCCCCACTGGCTAATCTTCAACGGTCATGCCATCTCTGAACTGGGGCATGACGGTCAGCCTGCCTATATCGTCAATGCCATCCACGACGTGACCCATGAGGTGGAGGAAGACACGGCAGCCCGCCTGTTAGTCAATAAATACGACCAGCTGGCTAACATGCCGTTTGTAGGCATCTCGTTCTACGACAAAGACGGCTGGCTCATCAACCTGAACGACTCCATGAAGGAGCTGTGCCACATTGTCGACGACAATCCAGAGTCCAAGCGCTTCTGGGAGACAGCCTGCATGTTTGATATTCCCCTGTTTGGGGAAATGCTCACACCTGAGACCACCGATGACGTGCTGGCCTGCCAGCATATGTACTATCCCAACTTGGGCATCGACAAGTTCATTGAGCTACAGATACTGCCTCTCTTCAATGCCGAAGGTCAGATTGTTAACTATCTGGTAGCCTCCATCGACCACACCGAGGAGCGGTTCCACGACCACGAGATGCATGACCAGCAAAAAGAGATAGCCAGAACCAGCCGTCTGATTAAGACGCAGAAGGAGCGTCTGGAATATCTGCTGAAGAATAGTACCCGCCATTTGGAGAGCGATGCTGATGGCAGCCACCGTGTGGTGGTCGACAACAGCGCCCTGGAGCATGCCCGCAAGCTTTTGTCGGAAGAGACCCAACGGGCTGAGCAGAGCGTACAGCTCAAGAGTGGCTTTATGGCATCCATGACTCACGAGCTGCGTACCCCTCTGAATGCCATCGTCGGCTTCACAGGCATCCTGGAACATTTGGACGAGGGCGAGGAGCGTGCAGAGTATGTGCGCATCATTCGCAACAGCAGCGATATGTTGCAACGCCTCATCAACGACATCATTGAGGCCTCGTCGATGACAGACGGCCCTACTGGTATCAAGATGGAGGAAGTCGACTTCGTCTCAGCCTTCGACGACATTTGCATGATGCTGAAACAGCGTGTCCAGACGCCATCCGTCACTTTTATCAAGGAGAATCCCTACGAGACATTCTATACCACGCTCGATATTGAGCGTATCCAGCAGGTACTGACCAATTTCGTCACCAATGCCGTCAAGTTCACTACCGAGGGTTTCATCCGCGTGGGCTACCGTTATGAGAACCACGGTCTGCACCTCTATTGCCAAGACACAGGAATGGGTATTCCCAAGAACAAGCAGGAACAGATTTTTGAGCGCTTTGTCAAGCTGGACGAGTTTGTGCAAGGTACCGGTATGGGACTGGCCATCTGCAAGTCGCTGGCAGAACGTTTCCGGGGTGATATAGGTGTCGTCAGCGAGGGTGAAGGCAAGGGAAGCACCTTCTGGATATGGATTCCCTGTGAGCGTAAACTAAAGATGGAGAATCAAACATCATGAAGAAAATTGTATTCGGTATGATGGCGGCTCTGGCGTTGATGGGTTGCCAGGAGACAATGGATGAGCGCTGTGCCCGTGAGACCCGCGAGTATACGGAGAAGAAATGCCCTGCCCAGATTATTCAGGGCGTGACCATTGACAGCCTGGTGTACTACCCTGACTCCAGAACGCTGACCTACTATTTCACGGCAGAAGGCATTATTGACGATGCTGAGGCACTGAAGGAGCATGACCTCAGGGGGATGATGCTCAAGGAGCTGCGCAACTCCACAGCCATGAAGGACTACAAGGATGCCGGCTATAACTTTGGTTACGTGTACTACTCCACCAAAAACAAAGGAACGCGGCTCTTTGAAACCACGTTCCGTAAAAAGGATTACCAGTAAGCTAATAGCTAACAGCCAGCTTACTCGTCTATCTCTTCAGGCTTCATGTTGGTGTACACAGTCTGCACATCATCGAAGTCTTCCAGCTTCTCTACCATCTTGTCAATGGTCTCACGCTCCTCAGCTGTCACATCCTTCAGGTCGTTGGGGATGCGGGTAAACTCAGCCCCCGTCACCTCAAAACCGTTCTCTTCAAGGTGCTTCTGGATGGCAGCAAACGATGAGGGATCGCCGTAGATGGTGATGCTGTTCTCCTCCTCGTCCTCGTCGTACTCGTCCTCAACACCGAAGTCTATCAGGTCCAGAATCATCTCATCCATATCCAGACCATCCTTCTTCTTGAAGGTGAACACAGCCTTGTGGTCGAACAGGAACGACAGCGAACCCTGTGTACCCAGGTTACCGTTGAACTTGTTGAATACTGAACGCACGTCACCTACGGTACGTGTGGTGTTGTCTGTCAGCGTCTCTACGAAGACGGCAATTCCGTGAGGGCCATATCCCTCGTAGGTCACCTCCTTATAGTCTGCATGGTCCTTACCCATTGCATTCTTGATGGCACGCTCAATGTTGTCCTTCGGCATGTTCTCACGCTTGGCGTTGGCTATACATGCACGCAGCGCAGGATTCATGTCAGGATCAGGACCGCCAGCCTTCACGGCTATGGCAATCTGCTTGCCTATCTTGGTAAACGTCTTGGCCATGTGGCCCCATCTCTTCAGCTTTGTAGCTTTACGATATTCAAATGCTCTTCCCATAAATTAATTTTACCTATTTTACTATTTTTACTCTTTTTACCTTAATTATCTCAGTTCGGCACCCAGCTTCTGCTTCAGGTTGGCGATGAGCTTCTGCATGATGGCATCAATCTGCTTGTCGCCCATAGTCTTCTCTGCATCCTGCAGAATGAAGTTCACAGCATAGCTCTTCTTGCCGGCAGGCAGTTTTTCGCCCTCGTAGACGTCAAACAACTCGACCTTCTTCAGCAGCTTCTTCTCCGTCTGGCGGGCTATCTCCTCTATCTGGGCAAACTCCACTTGCTGGTCTATCAGCAATGCCAGGTCGCGACTCACGGAAGGATACTTGGGAATCTCCGTAAACTCTACCTTCTGCTTGCGAATTACCTTCATCAGAGCCGTCCAGTTCAGCTCGGCATAGTAGACCGTCGTGTCAATGCCAGCCTGCTTCTGCACCTTCTTGGCGACGACACCCAGCTCTATGAGCTGCTTGCCACCGCGGTTCTCGATGGTCAGTCCTGCAGCGAAAACGGGGTTGTCGCTCTTCTTGCGCACCAGCATGCCCTGCTGCACACCGATACGTGCCAGGATGTTGTCCACGTAGGCATCCAACTCGGCAAACGAGGTCTGCTCGTCGGCATGAGCCCAGGAACCTTCCACGCGCTTACCCGTCAGCCACAGTCCCATGTGGTACTGCTCTTTATAGGCCTGCATGGGGTCGTCGGCATTCTCTTTCTCTGGCGAGAACTGATAGACATTGCCAAACTCAAAGAAACGGCAGTTGCCATTCTTGCGGTTTACGTTGTGGGCAATGCTTTCCAAGCCGCCATAGAGCAGTGTGGCACGCATCACGTTCAGGTCGCTCGACAGGGGGTTCATAATCTTCACTACCTGAGGATTGATGACTGCGGTCTGTGTCTCCTCGTCCTTCACCTCATAGTAGGCACCCTTCGTCAGCGAGTTGTTCAGTATCTCATTGAAGCCGGCACCTACCAGCTGCTCACTCACCAGGTTGGCCAGCTTGTGCTTCTGGTCTTCTTCGCCTTTGATGACGAGGCTCGACTTCAGCTGTGTGGGAATCTCCACATTATTATATCCGTAGATGCGCAGGATATCCTCTACCACATCGCAGGGGCGCGTCACGTCCACACGATAGGCAGGAACCTCTATCTCCAGGGCCTCTGCCGTCTCGCTCAGAATCTTCATCTCCAGCGAGCCCAGAATGCTCTTGATGGTCTCCTGTGGAATCTCCTTGCCTATCAGCTGGTTGACATAGCCATACTCCAGCGTCACTTTCGGATTCTCCATCTTCGTAGGATACACATCCTTGATGTCCATCGACACCTTACCGCCTGCCAGTTGCTTGCAGAGCACAGCGGCATACTTCAGCGCCTCAATGGTGCCGTTGGGGTCTACGCCGCGCTCAAAGCGGAACGAGGCATCCGTTGACAGACCGTGACGACGGGCCGACTTGCGAATCCAGGTAGGATGGAAGTAGGCCGACTCCAGCACCACGTTACGGGTAGTCTCATACGTACCGCTACCCATACCGCCAAAGACGCCTGCAATACACATGGGCTCCTCGGCGTTGCAGATAGCCAGGTCGCGGTCCGACAGTTTGTGCTCCACACCGTCCAACGTCTGGAAAGGGGTGCCGTCAGGCATCGTCTTCACCACAATCTTATGATCTGTCACCATATCAGCGTCAAACGTATGCAACGGCTGCCCCAGGGCCATCATCACATAGTTAGTAATATCCACGATGTTGTTGATAGGACGCAGGCCGATGACGTTCAACTTCTCCTTCAGCCACTCGGGCGACTCTTTTACCTCACAGTCGGTGACGCTCACGCAAGCATAGCGGCGACAAGCCTCCGTATTCTCTATCTCCACCTCAATAGGCAGGTCGTTGTTGTCAACGGCAAAGTCAGCCGTTGAGGGACGGTGCAGCGCTGTCTGGTAGCCGTTCTGCTTCAGCCAGGCATACAGGTCACGGGCCACGCCCCAGTGTGACAGGGCATCGGCACGGTTGGCCGTGATGTCCACCTCGATGAGCCAGTCGCTCTCCAGATTGTAATACTCCGCTGCAGGCATACCTATCTTGGCATCCTCAGACAGTACGATGATGCCGTCGTGACTGGTTCCAATGCCAATCTCATCCTCAGCACAGATCATACCCAGCGACTCCACGCCGCGCAACTTTGACTTCTTGATGACAAACTCCTTGTCACCGTCGTAGAGCACACACCCTAAGTCAGCTACGATGACCTTCTGCCCTGCGGCCACGTTGGGAGCGCCGCACACAATCTGCTGTGGCTCACCCTTGCCCAGGTCTACTGTCGTTACATGCAAGTGGTCTGAGTCAGGGTGCATCTTACATGTCAGCACCTTGCCTACATAAAGTCCCTTCAGACCGCCCTTGATACTTTGTACTTCTTCCAGTGCGTCAACCTCCAGACCTGTCGACGTCAGCGCGTCGCACACCTGCTGTGGTGTCAGGTCGAAATCAACGTACTCTTTAAGCCATTTATACGATATATTCATTACAATGATTTATTAATTTCCGAAAATCCGTGCAAAGGTACGAATAAGTGAGCGAAAAACCAAATTTATTTGAGTTTTTCCGAGCGAAAGTATCTTCTCCAAAGGAGAAAGGTAGCAAATTTCACCCTATTTGATGTTACAATCCGTCTGCAGCTTCATATCCGTTGCCGATGCACCCACCAGGAAGGTGTAGGTGCCAGGGGTGATGCTCCACCTGTGTGCTGTCTCATCCCACGACGCTAGGTCTTCACGCTTTACTGTCATGATAAGCATCTGACTTTCATTAGGTTGCAGCAAACGGCTCTTGCAAAATGCCTTTAACTCCTTCACCGGCCTGTCGAAATCGGCCTTCGGTGCTGCCACATAAAGCTGGACAGCCTCCTTACCTGCCCGCTGGCCTATGTTCTTCACCGTCACACGCACCCATAGCAGGTTGCCTTCAGCCTCCACATGCATCTGCTCGTAGGCAAAGGCGGCGTACGACAGGCCAAATCCAAAGGGATAGGTGACAGTCGTCAGCGTCTTGTCGAAATGACGGTAGCCCACATAGATGTCCTCCTTGTATTCCACCACTGCCGCATTGCCGTTCGACTCAGGGAAGTTACCTGCCGAAGGATAGTCCTCGTAGCGTTCCGCAATGGTGAAAGGCAGCTTGCCTGAAGGCGTCACCTTGCCTGTCAGCACGTCGGCTATCGAGTTGCCAGCCTCCTGTCCCGGCAGCCAGCAATGCAGAATGGCATCAGGCAGCTGGTTCCACGACACCATCTCTATCATGTTACCCATGTTCAACAGCACCACCACCTTTTTACCCTGCTGGTGGAAGGCTTTACACAGCGTGTTCAGATTGGCATCCTCCACGTCGTTCAGGTAGTAGTCGCCACGCTCCAACTTGCGGTCTCCACCCTCGCCAGCCATGCGGCCAATGGTCAGGATGCACAGGTCGTTGTCGCGCGCCAGCCGCTCAGCATCCTGCTGACTGACGACAATCTCCTGCACGACAGGCACTGTCCAGAAGTTCTCGCTGGTCTTGGCCTTCTCGTCCTTGATATAGTCAAGATAGGTCTGCGCCTGCTGCTCGTCTATGCTGAAACCTGCCGCCTTCAGACCCTCGTATGTTGACACCTTATACTTACGGTTCACATAGCCGCTGCCGCTGCCACCCACCAGGATGTCGTACGAGTCTACACCTAGCAGGGCCACCCGCTGCTGGGCAATGGGCAGCACACCCTTGTTCTCCAGCAACACCATACCCTCTGAGGCAGCCTCACGGGTGATGGCGGCATGCGCCTGCAGGTCAGGGCGGTCGCTATACTGATAGCGGTTGAAGGTAGGCGACAGTACCAAGATGCGCAGGATGTTCTCCACACACCAGTCCAGCTGACGCTCTGCCAGCGTGCCGTTCTTTACTCCGTCAATGATATCGTTCATCTGCCGTTGCGTGCCAGGCATCAGCATGTCGTTGCCTGCCCCTATCTGACAGGCACCGTTTTCCTCTGCCCACCAGTCAGTCATCACAAAGCCCTTGTAACCCCATTCGTTCCTCAGTACATCTGTCAGCAGCCAACGGTTCTCCGAGGCCAGCGTGCCGTTAATCTTGTTATACGAAGACATAACGGTCCAGGGCTGGGCCTCCTTGACAGCTATCTCAAAGCCTTTCAGATAAATTTCCCTCAGGGCCCGCTCGCCCACCTTGGCATCCACACCGTTGCGATACGTCTCCTGACTGTTCACCGCGAAGTGCTTCAGCGAGGTGCCCACCCGCTGCGACTGTATGCCACGGATGTAGGCTGCTGCCATCTTTCCTGCCAGCACAGGGTCTTCACTGAAGTACTCGAAGTTTCGACCACAAAGCGGGTTACGATGTATGTTGATGGCTGGTGCCAGCAGGATGTCAGCCCCATACTCCTTTACCTCGTTACCCATAGCCCTTGTCACCTTCTCCACCAGGTCTGTATCCCACGACGCTGCCAGCAGGCCGCTGGTGGGAAATGCCGTGCAGTAATACTCCTTGTTGTCGCCCTCGCGCTTAGGGTCAATGCGCAATCCTGCAGGGCCGTCAGCCAGCACCATCGTCGTAATGCCCAGCCGCTCTATGGGTACGGCATCGCCGGCAGCACCCTTCACCCTACCCTCCGAGAAGGCCGTCACTATCTGATTGTTTGTCGCCTGAGCTGCCTTAGCCTCCGACGCTGCAACGTTCAACGGGTCTTTCACCGCTCTTACCGGCATACCCGGTGCAGGTGGTGGAGCATAGATGTCACCACGATGCATGCCAACCACAAACTTGGCTTTCTCCTCAAGCGTCATAGCCTTCACTACTTCCTTGATGTTGTCTCTCGTCAGCTGCGGCTGTGCGCTCATCTCCACACTCCCCAGCAACAATACCAGTACTAACAGTTTTCTCATCATTATCTATAGTATTAAATTATGATGCAAAATTAATCAATTTTTCCCAAACCACCAAATTTTTCCGAAACTAAATCGCGCAGTGTTGCAGCGTCAACTGTATGTCTTTCAGCCAGGAATTCGTATTACGACTGAGCAACCTTCGTATTACGATTGAAGGGCCTTTGTATTACGAGTGACGAGGATTGGTCGGGATGACAGTTGGAGTGATTGTGGTCGCACAAGCGGTTAACGGTAGATGTAGTATGTCCCGCCGTCGCTGTGGCAATAGTTGCGAAGCAGCGACTGGATGTATTCGGCATTGTCACGGACACGCTGCTCGTCGCCATCGTAACCATTGATGAGAACTACCAGGTGGGTGGTGGCATCGGTAATTTTGGTGCGCTCATGGTCGCTGGTGGGGGTACCCACACCGCCTACGGCATCACGATAGACAGGCAGGCCCTGTATGTTGATCATGCCGCGACCTATGCCCTCGTAGGGTTCGCCCTCGCGGCCTATGCCAAGGGTCAGCGTGTCGCCCTGGAACTGGCTGGCATCGAAACCTCCGATGCTGTAGCCAAAGGCGATGGAGGCCAGGTTGACCAGGTCGACGAGGGTGTTGAGCTGATAGAGCTGTTTGCCCTGCAGGACACGTCGTATAAGGGCTTCGGAGGCCGGACGGTAGCGCGAGGGGTCTTTGCCACAGGCTTTGTAGACGCGACGGGTGGCTGCTATGCTGGTCATCTCCTTGAGCGACTCGGTGGTCAGCTGTTCGCGAAACTTGTTGCAAAGGGCTTCTATCTCCTGCCAGAGGGGCTCACTATAGGGGGTGTTGACGACTTGGGCATCGACACAGGCGCCTACAAACGACGGACAAACGTGCTTGATTTCTTCAGATACAATAACTTTCATGGCGCAAAAGTAGTCATTTTTCGCGAAAAGACGACAGAAAAGGCCGATTTTCCAACATTATTTAGACATTGCGATGAGAAGGCACGTGTTTTTTGCACACAGAGGGAGCAATGTGCAATAAAAAGGCGCAAATTTGTTAAAAGAAGCAAAAACAAAGGTGTAAATAGAACCATTGTTAAAATTTTAGTTTACTTTTGTCCCCAAATAGCGTCTAAAAGACTGAATATAACTAAAAAAGAAAAGATATGAAAAAACTAATCGTGACGTCATTCATGCTGTTATGCGGAATGACTGCCGTGATGGCGCAGAAGCCTGCACAGATTAAGTTTGAGAAGACTACGCACAACTTCGGATCATTCTCAGAAAAGGACCCTAAGGTGACTTGTACGTTTGTCTACACCAATGTCGGCGAACAGCCGCTGGTCATTAACCAAGCCATTGCTTCGTGCGGATGCACAGTTCCCCAGTATACGAAGGAACCCGTGAAGCCCGGTGAGAAAGGCGAGCTCAAGGTGACTTACAATGGTGCCGGCAAGTTTCCCGGCCACTTCAAGAAGTCGATAACGGTGCGTTCCAATGGTGCTGTAGAGATGACACGCCTCTATATTGAGGGCGATATGACGGAAGCGAAGTAGCAGTTGGCTGTTAGCAGTTAGCTGTTAGCTGTTGGCAAAGCCAAAAGTCATAGGCCAAATAATAAGCACTGCCCCTTAGGAGGAGCAGTGCTTATTTCGTATCTGGAGGTTT
>JAFPEE010000233.1 GCA_017389705.1 Prevotella sp. | reverse complement strand
CGTGTACCGATGCAAGTGATGATGACCAGCAACAATGTGGCCACCTTGCTGTAGGCCAGATGTCCCGGCTGATAAATCGTCCATCGTCCCATTCGCTCATGGATGTCTGTCAGGACTCCGGCGAACGAATCGAGCAACTCGGGGTTGCATGCATACTCGAAAAACTCAATGACCAGCGAGACGTAAATAACGACGCGGAATATGCTGTATATACTCTGTATTTCTTTCGACTCTTCCATTATCTTACGGATTTGGCGTTGTTCCACCACTGGCGGCGACAACGGGTAATGATATCATGTTTGGTGGCCGGATTCAGGTAATAGGCCCGGTCCATCAGCTCGTTCCATACGTCCAGAAACGACGTGTAACGGAGCGTGAGGGTAAGCTGGCGCAGCTGTTTGTTGATGGTGCGCAGCTTGGGACGGATGCTTGAAATCACCTTGTTTTTCTCTTCTTCCGTCATCTTACTCTTCTCGAAACACACCTTGCGAATATCCATGATGACATCGAGCGTGGTGCGCACAATGTTGCGATAAACCACATTCCTGCGGGTCGAGAACGCCACGGCCAAGGCATTCGACGGACTGTCCGACAATACTTCGCCCAAGGCCTTTACATTCTTTGAGGTTTGCGTCACCTCATAGTAAATGCCATAGATCTCAGCAGCGATAGACAGCACGTCATGGAACTTATCCAGGTAGTCGTTGAACTCCCGCTGAAAGTCCGTCGTTGCTTCCACCTCCTCCTTGATCCAGGCATGGCCGGTCGTCATCAGCAGCTGTGCCTTCTCTTGCGACTTAAGCGCCTTTTTGGCCTGGTCAGAGGCCAACTCTATGGCCGCCACACGCCCTGGGTCTATCCCTGCAAAAGCGGGTTTTGCGGATGAAAGTAATACTATAATAAAAAGAATGAAATATCTGAAAACCATATATATAACTATTCACTTAGTATTCTACTCACGTTGCTTGCCCTGCGCCAGCGTTCGTAGGCATCAGCAGCTATCTCGCCATGGCTCTTGTCAACCATTCCTGCCGTATATTGGTTCCATACATCGGTGAAGTTATGGTAGGCAATACTGATGGCGAGGGTACGCAGTTTGGCGTTCAGTCGGGCCAGCTCGTCGGCCAGTTGCCAGAGCATTTCCGTCCGTTCTGCACCCGTCAGCATGTTGTCTGTACCACCCTTGGCCACTGACACCTTTAACAGGCGGTAGGTCTTGATAAATTCGCTTGCTGTCTCCAGATAGAGGTCGTTCATGGCCAGTGTGGCACCGATACCCGCCGGATTGGCATTGACAGCCCGTTGTATCTCATACAGGTGCTGTAGGGTCTGAACGCCATCGGCATAGAGTGTCGTACCAGCTTTCAGGGCTTCCGCATAACCGCGAGCCGTCTTCAGATAGGCGTTATATTTACCTTCCCACTGCTTCATCTTCGTGAACTCAGCTGCAATAGTTCCCTGAAATGCTGCCGTTTTCTGCATCCCTTTCGTCTGACTGTTGATGGCACTGTTCAGCATGTACGTACCCTCGGCAATAGCGGCATATTGCAACGGATTAGCCTCTCCAACCTGTGCCAAACTACTGGCAGGCATGCCCATCAGGACAGCCATAGCCAGTAGTCTGCATTGCTTCTTAATTATTAAAGAATAATTCATCGTATTTATTAAAGATAAATTATCTACATGCCCCGTCTGATACCTTCATCAGGCCCGGGAATACCCAGATTAGCTTCCTCTGAGCGGAAGTTAGCAGCGGCCACATCTGCCGGACTGACCACACCAGCCTTGTGATAGACAGGTCCTGTACGGGTCTCATAGATCTCTGGTCTTGGCTCATGGGGAGTGACCAATCCGTCACGCATCACTTCACCACCAACGACCAAAGCCGCCAACAGCGCAGCACCGATATTATGACCCTCTCCAGGACGTGTCTTGATATCCACCTCATTGAATATCTTCGAGAAGAGCTGCATACGGTGGTAGTCATCCACAGCGAGGAACTTGTCGTACTGTTTCTGGGTAATCTCATGCGAGATGGTCTGTCCATTGATAACAGCCGTCATCTTATACTTCCCGTTTGCTGTCGGGTCAACCTGGATATTTCCCACCTCCACCTCACGGCCATGTGCTCTCTCGCGGTAGAAGCCCTTGCGCTCATTCAACTCCAAAAGGGCTGCACCGTCCACCCTGTTGGAAGTGGCATTCTGGATGTCCACGACCTCTTGGTGGACGATGCTTTGCCCGTCATGCGCAAGGTATAAGTCGTCTTGATACAGGCTCTCACCGTGTGCCGACTTAATTTCTACTTCAGAGAATACCTTATCGAACATCTTCAGGCGATGGGCATCGTCGAGGTCGAGGAACTTCTGATAGTCCTTGGCAGAGATAGAGTGGGCGAGGAGTCGGCCATTGACCTCTGCCTCCATCACATAATTACCATTAAGTGTCTTATCCACACGAATCTCGCCAACGACCATCTCACGGCCATTGGCCACTGGCTGGAACCAACCCTTGTTACCCAGAATAGCCTGAATCTCCCGGCCATTGATGGCATTCGGGTCTCGCTCGATGCGCTCTGCCTCCCTTTGCTGTTCAGCTCTGGCTTCGGCGAGACGCTGCTGTTCGGCAATCCGTCGCTCCTGTTCGATGAAAGGTGCTTCCACTTCCTGACGAACCTCTGGCTTCAGGTCGAGCGATACCAGTTCCTTGGTCTCGAGCATGTCCTTGGTGAGCTTTGTGTCGAAGTCCTTACCGATAATGTCGTTGATGATGGCCAGTCGGGCATCGACTGAAACGCCCCCCTTGCCACTGACCTTATTAGCCATCAGTTTTTGGATTTCCTCTGGCTTCAAGTCATACTGGAGATCCACCTTCGAGAGGTTCGACTGGATAGTAAGCGTCTTCTTGTCCGCATCGATGACGATGCCGTGCGACTTCAACACCTCCTGAAACTTGTCATTACTGAAATAGACATCCGATGTGATGACAGAAGAGTAGGGGATTCCCTGCCCTTGTG
>JAFPEE010000232.1 GCA_017389705.1 Prevotella sp. | reverse complement strand
TCCAACTCGCTTATCAACCCTCCGACCGAATGGCTGTCATTATGAAGGAAACCAACTTTGACTATTCCAACAACTTTGGTCTGCAAGCCTCAGCTCAATTCCATATTGGCAAATGGATGAACGGAACTGTTAATGCTACTGGCTTCTATCGACATGACAAGAGCAATGAATTCTTCGACCTTCCATTCAATCGCACTCAACTCTCAGCTATTCTCAGCGGTACGGCTGTAGTCAAACTATCTCAGCGTCATAACATCCAATTCATTTTGAATCCTTTCTTCCAGTCAAAAGCCATTCAAGGAGTTTATGACATCGACCCAATGTTCCGTCTTCATGCTACGCTCCGTTGGACATCCGACAACGGCAAATGGAGCCTCATAGCCAAAGGCACGAATATTCTCAATGGTTATTCCAACGTCCGTTCAACACTTGCCAATCAAGATTACACGATGCGCGTTTGGAATTCTAACACTCCTAATGCATCCCTTACCGCCATCTACCGCATCGGCAACTTCAAGGAGAAACAGAAGAAGGCCGTGGACACCTCGCGTATGGGATATTAACGTCAACAAGATGATAATATGATAGCCTTTTGAATATCGTATAATAAGAAATAAGCGAAGTAGCATCGGGAGTTACTTCGCTTATTTCTTTCATACATTTATTTCACAACTACCTTGCGGCCATTGTTGATATACACGCCGCTTATGGCGGGTTTACTGTTTAGCCGACGACCATCGAGCGAGAACCATGCGTCTGCCTCATTATGCAGAGTGAATGGTGTATTGTGAATGGTAGCGGTTTCGCTTTCGTCGAAATTCAGAATGCAGGACTTGACACTTGAAATCACATTGAGTTTGAAGTAGGCACGGCAAGAGCCAATCATCATGGCATCGTTGGGATAATAGAGTTGATTGGCGTCGCCGAGGTAAAGGATGCTTTTGTCCTCTTCAGGGATGGAGAATGCGTCAAAGATACCTTGGAAGGTGACATTACCGTCACTTGTGGTGACGGCGCATTCGGTTTTCGTCTTATCTTCCACCGTCACGCCGAGAAAGACTGGGTTGGAGAGATCCTCTGCAATGGCTTCATCCCATTTTATGATATAGGGTTTGCCTGCCTGGATAATGGTAGCATCGATGAAGTTCAGTGTCAGTACTCCCGTTGAGGGATTGAAGTTGGAAGTTGTCCTATCGAGTTCCTTGACGGTTGCTCCTGCGATAGGAGAATAACCTGATGCTCCAGCCGGAATGCTGAAAGGCACACAGAACGTATTCCAGGCACCGTCGCTGTAGATGGTACGGTCTTGGAGTAGGACATTCTTCGTCTGGTTGTTAAAGGAGGAAAGATCGTTGGATAAACTGTTATATAGGGACAGGTTGACATAATTATCAGTAGAAGCCCCATTCATATAGAAACAGCCAGAAATGTTTGCGGCTACGGCTTGGTTATTAGCGCAAATGGGACCGTCGAAAGCTTTGTTTAGTTCGTCTATACCAGCTCTGACAAAGCAGTTTCTTATAGTTCCGGAAGATGCGTTTTCGCCCGCTATTCCGCCTAAGAAATTACTGTAGTTTGACGTAGTATAGACCCTTCCCAGATTATAGCAGTTCTGTATGCTTCCGGTATTCTCACCTGCTATTCCACCCACATAGGCAATACTGACGTTGCCATAGACCGCCACCCCACGGTTGGCACATCCCACGATGGTACCCTCATTATAGCCAGCAATTGCGCCGACAAAACAAGTAGTGAAATCTTCATCCTCCTTGTCCACTCTTACTTCAATGCTGCTGATGGTGAGGTCTTTTACCACACCTCCTGCACCGATGTATCCAAAGAGTCCTGCGTAATAGTTGGCATTCACCTGCAAGTTTGTGATTTTATACCCTTGTCCATCGAAGGTTCCGCGGAAGGGTCTGCGATACTCTTCAATGCCATACACGCCAATCGGTGTGTGATTCGCCTGTGGGTATTCAACAGTACTCAATTGGATGTCATTGGCCAGTATGATAGTTTCTCCACTATAGTCGTTACCATTATTAACGTTGAGAGCAAATTGGGTTAATGTGGCTTCGGAGTCAATGATGTAATTGCCTTCGGAGTCTTGATTAATTACCACTTGTGCCGCAACCCGTCCGCTGCCCCAAAGGCAGCAGACGGATGCAATCAATGCAATCTTTATCCTATTGAAAAACATAATTTGTAAACTTGGGTCGATAAATGTCACCGTCACCACTGGGTGCTATACTTGGATTGAAAGTGCCCCAGTTGGGAATGGTGTAGATGCGATGGAGATTGTCACAGTAGTAGTTGAGCGTCATGACACCTTCACTGCCATTGCCTGCAATGGTGAGTGGGAAATAGATTTCTCCCAATGTACTCTTTGGTCCCGTGACGGCACGTACTTCATTGTTAATGGTAACACACATCAAGTCCTGTTGGCTCTGGAAGTTCACAAGGGTATCTCCCAGTTGCACTTGCAGGGACATGGTGAGTTCGAACTGTCGGTAATCGGGTGCTTGCCAGTTAAGGGGACGATGATCTGTTCCTGGGGTCAGGATTTTAGGCACAAGAGGGGTTTCCGATTCATCGTCCGAACTACAGGCTTGCAACGCGATGGTGATGGCAACTGCGATGAGGGCCATCGAAAATAATCTCTGTTTCAATTTTTCTTATTATTTAATGATTATCTTTTCATTGTTATGGATATAAACTCCAGCAGGCAGTTTACGATTATTTG
>JAFPEE010000231.1 GCA_017389705.1 Prevotella sp. | reverse complement strand
TTTCTTCACGTAATTGATATTCATTTCTTCAAGTGTACAAATTCAACAAATTCATTAACTTCCTCCATGCTTTCCAGACGCACCGTGTACATCTGCTGTCCCATGGCGGCTGAGAACAGTTCCGGCATGCGCTCGCACATCACCATGCGATCGCCGTAGCGTTTCAACACCTCGTCGTGCGAATGGACGTACTGGTAGATGTCGCGACGGCTGGCAAAGGCGCAGTAGTGCTGTTGGCCGATGGCGGTATGGCTCTTGCCGAAGGCCACCATGTCGGCCCATATTTTATAGACATCGGTCGAGTGGGCGTAGTTGATCATGTCGGGCGTATAGCCGCCGGCAGGACGCATGTTTACTTCCAGTGCCACAAAGTCACCCTGCTTGCCAAGACCCTCGCGGTCGCTGTCGAGTCGGAAGAACTCCAGATGCACGAAGCGGTTCCATACGCCGAAGGCCTTCACCGTGCGACGTCCCAGTTCGCGCAGGGGCTCGGGCATCTCCTTATCGACATAATAGGACAAGTCGAGTTTCTTGTTGACGATGTCCATGATGGATGGTGGCCATACAGTCATCGATTCGAAGATAGGTTCACCCTCACGGCCAATGACGGCATCGTAGCTGCATATCTCGCCTGTGATGAACTCCTCCACTACATAGCGGTTATTGTGGGGCTCCGTCTCGTAGAACTGCTTCAGTTCCGCGTCGTCGTGAATCTTATACGTGCCGCTGGCTCCCACACCGACATCGGGTTTGGCAATGATGGGATAGCCCGTCTTAGCGGCAAACTGCCTGACGGCCTCCTCGCCCTTGGCGGCACTGATCTGACGCGCCGTGGGCACTTGCCCCTTGGCATAATATTTCTTCATCTCCGACTTCTCCTTGATGGCGCGGATGCGGTCGGTCTGTATGCCGGTGGTTACGTTAAAGTCCGTGCGCAGTCTGGCATCCTGAGCCAGCCAGTATTCGTTGTTCGACTCAATCCAGTCGATGCGCCCGTAGCGGAAAGCCAGATAGGCCACGGCGCGATACACCTCGTCGTAGTTCTCCAGCGAACCCACGCGGTAGTACTCCGTCAGCGACTCCTTCAGTTCGTGCGGCAGACTCTCATACGCCGCGTCGGCAATGCCCAGCACCGTCACCCCGTTCTGCTTCAGCCGCTGGCAGAAGTTCCAGTAGGTATGCGGGAAATGTGGCGATATAAATATGAAGTTCATATAGGGTGCAAAAATACAAATTAATTTTGAAAAAGCGATGCGTCGCGCACGGAAACTTTAACCGACAAACGTTTCGAGCGGACGCATCGCGGAAAACCGGTTCTGTTTTTCTTAATTCTTAACTCTTAATTCTTAACTTACAAATGTACTTCCTTATCCACCACCTCGCCGTTCAGAATCTTGAAGGAGTTGAGTTTCGGTTCTCCATCAAGTAGTGAGAGGATGGCATAGCGGATAGTGGGGTCGTTGGCCAGGCGCATGTCTTCCTGCGAAGGTCGCGAGGGCGAAGCTGGATGACTATGCCAATTGGCCAGGATCTTCAGACCCTTCTCGCGGGCATAGCGCAAGGCGGCAAACTGGTCTTTCGGTGCGAAAGAGAAATGTTCCGACGAGTGGTCAATATTCTCCATCCAGTAGTTCTCAGTTACGATAGCTTCAAAGTCCCCCTCGCCCTTTGGAGAGGGGTTAGGGGTGAGGCTCCCCAAGAGATAGCCGCACGACTCATCGGGTGCATCCTTCTGAGCCTGGGCTATCAATTCATCTATAATATTCTGTGGAATTGTCATAATGTTCAATGGTCAATCGTCAATGTTCAATGATTCTTTAAGTCGCACGCGGCCTGTTCGTAGTCGATAAGATGGTCGATGGTAGGATGGTCGCCGCAGATAGCGCACGACGGACGCTGCTTCACGTTGATGGTCCGGAACTGCATGGTCTTGGCATCAAACGTCAGCAGACGGTTCGTCAGTAGCTCACCGATACCCGTAAAATACTTCAGCGTCTCGGCGGCCTGAATGGTCCCCAGCATACCTGCAATGGCACCCAGTACGCCAGCCTGCGAACACGTAGGTACGGCTCCTACGGGAGGCGGTTCTTTAAAGAAACAACGATAGCAGGCCGTGCCTGGCAGATGCGTAAACGTCTGGCCGTTGAAGCGCAGGATGCCACCATGCGAGAAAGGTTTGCCTGCCATCACGCAAGCATCATTGATGAGGAACTTCACGGGGAAGTTGTCGGTACCGTCCACGATGAAGTCATACTCCTTGATGATATCCAGCGCGTTCGACGAGTCGAGGAACTCGTAGTAGGTATCCACCTGTACATCGGGATTGATGGCCTTGATCTTCTCCTCGGCACTCTTTACTTTCGGTACACCCACGTCCTTCGTGAAGTGAATGACCTGACGCTGCAGGTTGCTCAGATCCACTACATCCGCATCCACGATGCCAATGCGTCCGATGCCAGCTGCCGCCAGATAGAGACTCACGGGAGCCCCCAAGCCACCAGCACCCACCACAAGCACGCGTGCGTTCATTATCTTCTCTTGTCCCTCGACGCCCACATCCTGCAACAGGATATGTCGTGAGTATCGCTGTATCTGTTCTTCAGAAAAATCAATCATAACGCGCCTCCTCCCATGAAATATAAGAAGTCTACCTTGTCGCCTTCCTTAATCTGGATATGATCCCAGTCCTCGCGCTCGGCAAACTCCTCGTTCACCTGCACGCTGACCATATCCGGCTGCTGTACGTCACTCTGCTTAATCAGTTCACTTACGTTGAGCGGCAGATTCACTTCCTGCGCGTCTCCATTTACATAAATCTTTGCCATAATTTTGTCGGTTTAAAATGAATAAATTTCACGGTGCAAAATTACAACCATTTGGAAAATGACACAATCCCATACCGATGGTAAATCGCATACCATATCATAGGTATGCAAAATGCCACGAATAGGTGATTGCCCACATATTTATTTCGCCGTACCTTTGCAGCGTGAAATCATTCACAATTTTAAACCGACAAAGACATGGCAGAAAACAAGAAATTGAGCATCATCGCCTTCAGTGGCGATTTCGACAAGCTGACGGCAGTATTTACATTAGGTACGGGCGCGGCAGCAGTAGGGTATGAGGTCAACATCTTCTTCACGTTCTGGGGCCTCGACGCCATCAAGCAGAAGCAGGGTAGAAGCTTTACGGGCGGCAACTGGCTCACCAAGATCTTCGGATTCATGATGGGTGGTCTGAAG
>JAFPEE010000230.1 GCA_017389705.1 Prevotella sp. | reverse complement strand
GCCAGACGAACGTCGAGGGCAAGGACGCACAAGTCACCATCAGTGGCAAGGCACAAAGCAATAACGACCCGATGGAGCTGAACATTGACGTTGCTGATGCTGACGGCACTCCGCTCTACGGCAATTTCTCGTTCTCCGTCACTGACTACGACGTGGTGCAGCCCGATACCTTACAACCTGCGATTGACAAGTCTCTCTCTCAGCAGCCTGCTGACTATTCGCTGGCCAACATGCTCAGCGGGAGGTTTCCCGAAATTGACTATGGCTTCCAGACCTCACAGACCATCTCCGGCTCCATTCGCGGTACCATCTTTAAAAAGGTAAAGCATCCGAAACTGATGCTCTTCCGTCCTGATACGGGTTTCCGCACCACCTTTGAGCTGGGCGACAGCAGCCGATTTACTATCAACGGCCTCGACTTCCCTGACGGCACGACGTATGTGTTAGAAGGTATGCGTCGGACGGGCAGCACCAGCCTTGTACAACTGAATATCGATACAATATCCTATCCTCAGCTGCATGTTCCTCAGTGGTCCATCCAAAAGCTTGATATTCCCGACGGGTTTAATAAGCAAGCCAAGGAGCAGGTGATGTACGGCAGCATAGACCGAGAGATAGAACTGCCAGAGGTGGTCAAGGAGAAGAAGCGCCAGCACAAGCCTACGAATCTGATGGGCGTTCCTCCCTTCCGTGCTTTTTATGATGACGACCCCTTGCTCAACAATTTCTACTCGATGGAGATTCTGCTCAGCACCTTAGGTATTCCCGTCTATCGTGATGCCAATGGCGAGTTACAAATCAGATACCGCTCAGGCACAGTTACGCGAGCGATGCAAGGTCCAGTCATTTTCATCGACGAGTTTCGTAGCAACGTGGAGGAATTACTGATGCTTCAGCCCCAGGCCATTGAGTCCATCGAATGGTTCGACCATGTCGGAGCCGCCCACATGACCATCTACGGCTGGAACGTCTCTACCAGCGGTTTGCTGCTTGTTCGTCAGAAGCCGGGGCTACACGGTAGGATATTCCGCCCCCTGTCAATGGCTACCGTACAGCAACAAGGATGGAAACCAAACGTTGACTTCTATTCTCCGCAATACACGGACAAGAGTCAGAAGACACGCCCCGACCACCGCACCACGCTCTATTGGAATCCGAAGGTCGAGACCGATGCCAACGGTAAGGCCACCGTCCGCTTCTACGCCTCCGACGTCTCCAAGCGCTACCTCGTGACACTGGAAGGCGTCAGCGACGACGGAATTATTATCCACAAACAAACGATTATTGAATAATTCTTATTACCTTTGCAACAATGAAACGACTGTTATACCTTATTGTATTTGTTCTTACGCTGCTGCCAGCGGGAGCACAGACTATCGCCCGCGACGCAGTGCCTCAGGAGCGCATCTACCTGCAGACCGACAAGCCGTACTATGCCGCTGGCGACACGGTGTGGCTGCGAGCCCACCTGTTGGACGCTGCGACAAACGAGCCTGTCAGTAGGTCGCGCTTTGTCTATGTCGAACTGCACAACCAAGAGGCCTATACGCTGATGCAGCGTATGATGATACGTTCGGACGAGGATGGCATCTTTGCCAATGCCCTATTGTTGCCCAAAGAAATCAAAGGAGGTGTCTATACCTTAGTGGCCTACACCCAATGGATGCGCAACTTCCCTGTAGAGCGGTTCTGCTATCAGCCATTGACAGTGGTGGGTGGAGGACGAGCACGGGGACATCGCATAGCTGCAGAATTGCTCTCTCAATATGGTGGCAGAGCAACCATTAGCGGGGAAGCGGCTACCGACAGAGCTCCCATGACGCTCGACATTGATGTTCGTGACAAGGATGGGAATCCGCTTCATGGCATCTATGCCCTCTCTGTGACCGACTACGACGTGGTGAAGCCCGACAGCCTGTTTGGCGACATCCGCCAAAACCTGTTGCGCCAGCAGCTCAGCAACCTGCCAGACACCATCACCAGCATCACCTTCCCCTATCAGGAAGAGCAGCTCATCACAGGGCGTGTGAAGGGCAGTCTCGGTCAGCGCATCAAGAAGCCCCACCTGTTAGTGGTCAATGGCCGTACGGGACAGCAATGGGAGTTCGAGCTGGGCGATAGTATTCGTTTCGCTGTAGCGGTAGACAACCCTGAAGGCACCACGTTCCAAATGGAGGGAACAAGGCGCAGCGGAAAGACATCGTTCGTAGAGTTGAAGATCGACTCGCTGACATTCCCTAAGGTGACGCTGCCTCACTATCAGCTGACCGATAGTCCAGACCTCGCTGCCTTCCGCACGCAGGCCCAGACACAGCAGATGTACAACCGCGAAAGCTACATCGAGTTGCCTGAAGTGCTGAAGATCGGTAAAATGCAGAAGCCACTCAAGAGCAACTTCATGAGCATAGAGGCGCCACGAGGTTTCCAAGAGGGCGACCCGCGCATCGAGCGAGCAGCTACTATGCAGCAACTGCTGACATCGCTAGGCATGCGTATCAAAACTAATGGCGTTGGCGATCAGTATATCACGACTCCTGACCGTGCAGGAGTGAAGGTGTATTTAGACAACTTTGTGGAGTCTACAGAAGAACATAGCTATATACTAAGTCTCCCTCCTACCGATATTCGCTCTATTGAGTATTTTACGCCTAATAATGCCATCAACGGACTCTTTGGTGTGCGTCCCGTATCCTATTCGGGAAAGGTGCCTGGCGTGCTGTTTATCTTCTTGAAAGACGGCTCGGAAATTGTCAGGGCAAGGGCGAAGGATCGTCTCTCCTTTGCCAGTGTGCGACAGTTAGGCTACCGCTGGCCCGTCGAGTTCTACTCGCCACAATACACGGACAAGCGCGCTGATACGCGCCCTGACCATCGCACCACACTCTATTGGAATCCGAAGGTCGAGACCGATGCCAACGGTAAGGCCACCGTCCGCTTCTACGCCTCCGACGTCTCCAGGCGCTACCTCGTGACATTGGAAGGCGTCAGCGACGACGGCACCGTGGTGCATCATCAACAGGTCATCGAATAAACCGCAACCAGCACGAAACGGCTATTCTACAATCACCTTTCTGCCTTGGTGAATATAGACGCCCTTTGACGGATGCTCCACTTCCTGACCATTCAGGTTGTAATACTTGTCTGAAGCTGCCTGCCCATCGTTCGCCATGTTGCTGATGCCCGTCGACTGCACCACCTCGGCATTGAAATAGGTAACGAATAGTTCGTCCTCCGTAACGACATTATACACCACCTTTCCCAGCTTTTGGGGCTTTACCATACAAGTGAGTTTCGTCTGCTGTCCTGCAGGCAGGAAAACACCTTGTACGCCTTGGTCGTCAGTCGTCGGCTTAGTGTCACTGCCATAGGTGGGGTTCAGCAAGAAGACGCCTCGGTACTCGGGGCCATTGTTCTGGATGGTGATATAAACCATGTTGACCTCATTCAGCTTCAATGGTTCTGGAAAGTTGATTTCTTTTACCTCGAGCTTCAGTTCCTCCTTGCTGAAGGTCACCTTACCATCGCCTGCCGGGGTGGCTGTCACGTAGACATCCTCCCTGAGCAGCATCTTCCACTCGTTAAAGCCTTCCACGCTGATGACGGGATACAGTTTCGTCGGGGCTGTCAGACTGCTAAAGCCCGTGTTACCGTCAAAGTAAACCGTCTCCAGCAGCGTATTTCTGCCTTTTGCATCCTGACTGGCCAGCGGCGTCAGTTTTCCATCGGCAGTCTTATAAGCCATCGCAAGCTTGACATTGAAAACAGACTTCAGGCCAACAATACTGTAACTCACCGACAAAGAGGTGGCATCCGTTGCATCAATAGTCATGGTACCCAACGACACCCTGGGATGATTCGTCACGTAGGTCTGTGCCTCCTTAGCAGGCTTTACGCCAATAATGGCATTCTGTGGCGTCGAATAATCCATGCCCTCTGTTCCTGCTCCCGTACCATCCCAACTGCCGGGATTGAGCAACGACAGTGAGAAGTAGTTGTCCAAATAGCCTCCCCATCCCCAGTTGACGTGGAACAGTCCATTCTTATATCCGTCAACGACAAACGTATGCATTCCACCCTCATAGACTACAGGGCGGCGGTTTGCAATTTCTGTATAAATCAGGTTCTCCCACTCGTCGATATTATATAGGCAACGGGGCACACTGACCAGGCTCTGGTCGTAACCGAAATAATGTTTCAAGGCATCAGCAGCCAAATAAGAGTCAGAACCTGAAGAGGAAGGTGAATACCCCATCTTCATACCTTGTCCTGCATAGCGCATCAGCTGGGCTACGGCTTGCTGTTGTTCTGCGGTGCCAGGGGTCACCGAATAATCGTCCAGCATCTTGTCCCACTGGAAAACAACGGGGTCCAACTTCTCTAACGGCTGATCAGGATCCTTGTCAGAAACATATAAATTGTAGCCGGGAATTTCCTTACAAGCCTCTTTAGGCCATTTGTGATAGGCCATCACCTGCGCTGTTGCGGTACAGGTACAACCCGTCACACAACGCTCTCCTTTGATGAGGGGACACATATTATAATAAGGCTCCGTCTGATTCCATTTCGTGGTCATCAGCGTCTCGAGGTCAGCCTTGGCGGCCCTCCTGCTGTTGCCGCTCCAGCCTATAGGGTTACCGTCTTTTGCCTTCAGGTCGCCCAGCGAGGCAATGCCCTTAGCATAGCCCTGCAACCATCCTTTCATGCTTTCTGGCATGCGGTCCCAGTCAAACGTTCCCGTTGTGCTGTAGCCCAACACGGGAATCGTACGGTCGTCGCCCGACACGATGACAAATCCGCCACCCTCTATATTAAATGCATAGAGATGCTTTAAGTCGGTCTCCGCCAACGTCAGTTCTCCACCCTGTGCTGCGCGCCGTACGCCACCATCCGATATATGCTGTTCCATCATGAAGGAACGAGCCTTCTCCTGAGCCTCTTGCTGGCTCACCTCCTCTGCTTCCACTGCTATTGTCGCTGCGAGTGAAAGCACTAATAAGATCCATTTTTTCATCATTTTAACCTGTCGTGTTTGCTTATAACCGCGCAAAGGTACTAAAAAACCGCCAATTGCCGTTCGTTTTGAGAAAATATTTAAAAAATGTGTTACCTTTGCAGCCGGAAACAAATATCTAAAAAGAAACAACAATGAGAAAGCTATTAATGATGCTCTGCCTGCTGTGTCTGGCAGGAATGAATGCTAAGGCCGACGGCACACCGCAGTGGGCTATGGACCTGTTGAACAAGAACGCGGGACTGATTGACTCCATCGCCGCCTATCACTCCGACCCGAAGGCGCCAGACTATACCACCTGCGTAGTCTACTACAACCAGCCGCTGCAGCACGCCGTTCCTGGCAGTCCGCGGTTCCACATGCGTGCCTTGGTGACCGTCAACAAGAACGTAGACTACCAGACGGCCGTCAACCACGTCTTCTGCTCGGGCTACAACATCATGGACCAATATCTTGAAAGGCCCGACTCTACCTTTAGGTTTACATGGGACGATGCTACCGAGATAGCCCACCGCTACAATGCCAACTTCATACAGATAGAGCACCGTTATTTCCGCTACTCCTCGCCCGACAAATGTTGGGAACAGTTGGACGACTGCCGAGCCGAGGAGGCAGCACAGGACTTCCATGCCCTGTTCGAGGCCCTGAAGAAGGTGTTCAAGGGTAAGTGGGTGATGAGCGGTGTCAGCAAAGGCGGCATCACCACCCTGCTGCATCACACGTTCTACCCCGCCGACATGGATATCTTTGTGCCTTACGCTGCACCCTTCTTCGACTCCGACCGCGACCGCAATATGCAGAAGTACTGGTACAACAACGGCTGGAGCAAGGAGTTCCGCGATATGTACATGGCTGTGCGCCAGCATGGAATACAGCGTCTGAATACCATCTTCCCCATCTACGAGAAGATGGGTGGCGGCGACAAAACGCAGGCCAAGCGTGACACCCTCTACGGACTCTACCTGGCTGGCATCAGCCAGTATGGATATACCGACCATGCCTACAACGACACCACGACTATTCGTAGGCAGATGGCGAAGAACCTGGAGATTATGAAGAAGAAAGGTCTCGCGTATGGCGATACCGTCTATGCCTTCATGCTGATGAAGGATGCTTTCTCGCTCGACAGTCTGCCACAGTGGATCGACACGCTTCGCAAGTACCCCGAATCCAGGGCCGAAATGCCGAAAATGGCTGTCCGCCGCCATCATGTCCGCCCGTTCGGCATCAAGGAGGCACAGTGGTTCGACACCACAGACTCCACTGGCCAGGGCTACGAATACCAGTCGAAGTGCGAGCTGGGCTACTTCGACGCCTCTTTCGACCTGCTCTTCGACGACCCGAAGACTGCCGAGGAGTGGCAGAAGTTCTGGAGCGACAAGTACAGTTGCATACGCGACGTCTATACTCCTTTCTTCAGCAAGCTGACCTACAGTCGTGCACTCTACGACCGCACCATGGAGGCTACTAAGAACACCACCAAGCCCATCATACTCATCTACGGTGAGGACGATGCGTGGACGGGAGCTGCCATAAAGGACCAATTCGTCAACGGCACCAACGTACGCAAGGTCATCCTGCCCGACCAGAACCACTTGGTCAGCTACACCAGCGGCACCGACGCTGACAAGTGCAAGCAGATTCTCCAGTTCCTGGACCAGACATTAGGCACTCCGCCTACCGACATCAGCATCTCTACCGTTGCCGACAAGGCGAAGGCCGACTGTCGCAAGGTGATGCAGGGCGGAAAGATTTACATTCTACGCAACAACAAGAAATACACCCTTACAGGTGTAGAGACAGATTAGTGACATTCAATGGGACACTGTGGTCCCTTTGGGCTGTCCTGAAGGGGGTTTTGAGCCGGGCGCTGCCAAACTTTGCCCGGCTCGATGCCAGTCTTTGCCCGGCTCAATGCCAGTCTTTGCCCGGCTCACTGCTAGTCTCTGCTCCGCCCACGTCTGGACGGTCATGGCAAGATGCGTTGGAAGACCCAAAAACGTGGAACACGATTGAATTAATGTTCGGTTTAATTTTGTGCTCGCTATGAGAAAAGGTATACTATTGATAATCTTCCTGTTGCTGTCGGTAACTGCTTGTGCGGAGTTGCTGTCAGTACATGTGCAGCTGCTGCGTGCTGGGACGCTGGCAGAGGAGCTGGGCGTGTACAAAGATTCTGTGGCGGCGCTGAAAATCTCTGGTCCCATCAACGGAACGGATGTCCTTGTGCTCAGAGAGATGCTGGGTATAAACAATGAGGGCCAGCTGATAGACTGCAACCTGCGCATCCTTGACTTGGAGGATGCACGGATAGTGGAAGGTGGCGATGTGTACTTCTACCCCTACACCAAAACGGAGAAGGATGTGATTGGCGAGTCGATGTTCTATTGGTGCTATGGACTGATGTATATCGCTCTGCCATCGAACGTAACGAGGATAGACGATTTTGCGTTTAATGCGTGCATGAATCTTAGGTATGTCAAGTTCCCTGAGACGCTGCAGGCTATCGGCATGTCGGCATTCCATAGTTGCACATCCCTGCAGGAGCTGGAGTTGCCGCAGGCTATGCGGAGCATCGGCTTCCGCGCCTTTAACCATTGCAACAGTCTGAAGCATGTCAATCTGCCCGACGGTATTACGGAGATGGATATCGCCTTCATGTTGTGCGATAGTCTGCAGACCATTCATCTGCCTGCGTCGCTGAAGGAGGTGAGTCCTGGCCTACTGAACTCCTGTCCGGAGTTACGCGAGGTAGAGATTCCGGCAGGGGTGCGCGTCATCGGGGCAGGAGCTTTCCAATATGATGAGAAGCTGGAAAGCGTTATTCTGCACGAAGGGATTGACTCGATAGCCTTTGAGGCCTTTTCTCACTGCCGTGCCTTAAAGACCATCCATTTGCCACAGTCTACCCGCACGATAGGAAGTCATGCTTTTCTGCGATGCAGCTCGTTTACGGACATCACCCTGCCTGATGGCATTCAGACGATGGGGTCTCAAACCTTCGATGAGTGCAGTAAGCTGCGGAACGTCAACATACCGGCTTCCATGGAAACCATTCCACAGCTTATGTTTTCCATGTGCGACAGCTTGAAGACGATAGAAATACCCACCACGGTGAAGCGCATAGAGAATGGAGCTTTCCGTTCGTCAGGGTTGAGGACGATAGCCATTCCGTCGTCGGTACAGACTTATCAGGATAACCTGTTCGCCAATTGCCGCTATCTAAAAGAGGTACATCTGCCAGACAACATAACTGCTATCACAGGCAACATGTTTTATGGCTGTGACAGTTTGAAGCACATAGACATTCCCCAAAGCGTGCAGACAGTGGAGCATCATGCCTTTGCCGGTGCAGGTTTGAAGGAAATCAGCCTGCCCGACCATCTGACGAGCATAGGTAATTACGCATTCCATAGTTGTGGTGGCTTGAAGAGTATCACGATTCCTGGAGAAGTACGCTTCATCGGTGATGGAGCCTTTGGCGATTGTGAGTATTTGGAAGAGGTTGTCCTGCCTGAGTCGCTGGAGACGCTGTCACGCAGTGCCTTCTCCACCTGCCGTCATCTGCAACGCATCAACATCCCCTCCAGCCTGACAACGATAGCCTCTAACACCTTCCACAGCTGCATCCGACTGCAACAGATAGAGCTGCCTGCCAGCATTACAGAGATACAATACGATGCCTTCTCCAATTGTCGCGCCCTGACTAGCATACGGCTGCCCAAGGCACTCGCCACTTTAGGGAGGAGTGCTTTCAACGGATGCGGGGGGTTGCAGTCGGTGACTTGTCTCAATGAGATTCCTCCGACGGAAGCAGACGAAAGTACATTCAGCCTTGTCGACAAGGAGAAGTGTATCCTGTATGTTCCCTATGAATCAGCACAATTATATCGTAGTCACGCTGCCTTCAAGGACTTCCTGCATATCGTTGAGACTGACGTTGCAGGAATAGACGAGAACAAGATAAAGGATGACAGTCAGATTGTCAGCGAAACCTATACAGACCTGCTGGGGCGTCCCGTCAAGTCTGATGTGAAGGGTATGGTGCTGAAAATCACTCGCTATGCCAATGGGGAGCAAAAGATGACGAAGCTATATAGGGAGCATTAAGCTGAGAGCAGAAGAAATAGTTGGACAGACTGACGACAATTAAGCCTTTCGTCAGTCTTTTTTATAAATAATCTACTAAAACTACACGATGAAAAGACTAATATGCTTTTTGATAAGCGTCGTGAGCGTCATTGCTGTGACTGCTCACGAGATTGCAACGCAGAGGTCAGCAAATAAACTATGGTATGACCAGCCCGCCATGACATGGACGCAGGCGCTGCCTATTGGCAACGGTGTGATGGGTGGCATGGTGTTTGGAACGCCAGCCCTGGAGCGCATCCAGGTGAACGAGGAAACCATCTGGGCAGGACAACCCAACCAGGTGGTGAATCCTCATGCCAAGGAGTACCTGCCTAAGGTGCGACAGCTCATCTTCGAAGGCAAGTATAAAGAGGCCCAGGACTTGGCCAACGAGAAGGTGATGCCGGTGGCTGCAGGTCAGAACATGGGCATGCCCTACCAGCCCTTTGGCGACCTGTATATCGCTATGCCTGGTCATACCCGCTATACTGACTATGAGCGCTGGCTGGACTTGGACGAAGCCAAAAGCGTGGTGCGCTACAAGGTAGACGGTGTGCAGTATGAGCGCGAGACGATAGCCCCGTTGGGTGGACATCAGGTCATTGCCATGCGCCTGACAGCCAGCGAGAAAGGCAAGATAACGTTTACCGCCAACATGACGACACCGCACGAGAATCCACTTGTGGGTATGGATGGCCTTGAGGCTACGCTCCTGGGCGTGTCGGCGAAGCATGAAGGTCTGAAGGGCAAGGTGCGCTTCATGGGACGGCTGGCCGTGGATGCCAAGGGCGGAAAGGTCAGCGGCTCGAATGGAATCATCAGCGTAGTGGATGCTGACGAGGCTACCATCTACCTGACGGTGGGTACCAACGTGAAGAGCTACAACGACATTACCGGCGACGAGGCGGCTCAGTCGAAGGAGCGCCTGCTGGCTGCGATGCAGACGGGCTATGAGGCCCTGGAACGCCAGCACGAGCAGACCTACAAGAAATACTATGACCGCGTGACGCTCGACCTGGGCAAAGATGCATACGAGAAAGAGCCCATGAACAAGCGCATAGAGCTGTTTAGCAGTCGTACGGACAACCACCTCGTGGCCACCTACTTCCAGTTTGGGCGCTATCTGCTCATCTCGTCGTCGCAGCCCGACAATATGAACCCTGCCAACCTGCAGGGCATCTGGAACGACAAGATGTACCCCTCGTGGGACTCGAAATACACCACCAACATCAACCTTGAGATGAACTACTGGCCTGCAGAGGTGACGAACCTGACGGAGCTGAACGAGCCTCTGTTCAGGCTCATCCGCGAAATCAGCCAGACGGGTAGGGAGACGGCTCGCGACATGTATGGCGCCGAGGGCTGGGTGTTGCACCACAATACGGACCAGTGGCGCATCACGGGTCCTGTAGACCGTGCACAGACGGGCTTGTGGCCTACGGGTTCGGGCTGGATATGCCGTCATCTGTGGGAGCACTACCTCTATACGGGCGACAAGGACTTCCTGCGCCAGTACTATCCCATCATGCTCGAAGCTGCCCGCTTCTATACGCAGACCTTAGTCAAGCATCCTACGAAGGGCTGGCTGGTGGTCTGCCCCGGTGAGTCGCCGGAACATGGTGGCAAGGGACGTCCCACACCGATGGATGCCGGTGTCACGATGGACAACCAGATTATCACCGAGCTCTATACCAATGTGCTGGCGGCTGCCAAGATATTGGGCGACGACGATGCCCTGCTCACTACCATTGCCGACCAGCTGAAGCAGTTGCCACCGATGCAGATAGGTCGTTGGGGACAGCTGCAGGAGTGGCTCGACGACCTGGACGACCCCAAGGACAACCACCGTCACTTCTCGCACCTCTACGGCCTGTATCCCAGCAACCAGATAACGCCCTTCCGTACACCAGACCTGTGGAAAGCGGCACGCACCTCTTTAGAGGCTCGTGGCGATGTGTCGACAGGCTGGTCGATGGGGTGGAAGGTTTGCTCGTGGGCTCGACTGCTGGATGGCGAGCATGCCTATAAGCTCATCAAGGACCAGCTGACGCTGACTGCCGACACGTTCCTCATCTTTGGTACGGTGAAGCAGCGTGGCGGCACCTATCCGAACCTGTTCGACGCCCATCCGCCCTTCCAGATTGACGGCAACTTCGGTTGTGCGGCAGGCATTGCCGAGATGCTGATGCAGAGCCACGACGGCTTCATCTATCTGCTGCCAGCTCTGCCTGCAGTATGGCAGGAGGGAAGCGTCAAGGGACTGGTGGCCCGTGGCGGCTATGAGATAGACCTGGAATGGAAGGCAGGGCAGCTGACGAAGGCTGTCATCCACGCCCGTAACGGCGGCAAGTGTCGTCTGCGCTCGCTGACTCCCCTGAAGGGCAAAGGCCTCAAGAGGAGCAAGGAGCGTGGTGTTTACGAGTTGTCGACGGTCAAGGGCGGCGTTTATGAGCTGACTCGTCGCTAAAGAGGAACGAGGGCTGGTAGCCACCGGCATCGACGACAACCTTCTCGAACACAATAGCAGGATCTTCAGGGCAGAGCGTCAGCAGGTGCTCTGCCTTTGCTTTGTCAACAGGCAGGGTGACCACCGACTCCACCACACGACGGGCTACCGTGGGGTAGAACACGTCGTAGATGTTCTCCTTCTGCTCGTTCAGGTTATAGTTGAAGTTGACGCGCTGAGGCGTACTGCCATCCAGGCTGACGGTATAGGTCAGCCCACCTTTGTTCAGGTAGTCGAGGGTAGACTTCACGACGATGTGTATGGTGACGCTGTCGACCTGGCTGTCGGTGCTAAACAGATAGCTCAGCGAGGCACCGTCGACGGGTGCGGTATAGGGCATCAGCGTCATGCCACTCAGGGTGCGTCCCACATAGGGCAGCACCGTCCACCGGGCACCGGCCGCCGGTGTTGCAGCATAGTAGTGCTCAGCCTCCATGGCCACATAGCCGTCCTTCATCGTAAAGGTATAGCCTCCCGCGCCCTCAGCTACCGTCTTGACTTCAGGCATGCGGTCGCAGGGGAAGTCGTCGTTCCAAGAGGTGTAGCCTATGTGCTTCTGCGTCATCATGCCGTTCCACTTGCCTCCGCTGATGTCGTGGTTGTAGGCGGCGCAGAGCAGCGAGTCGCGCTGGAAAGCCTTCCGTGCCTGCTCAGTCCACTGGTTGGCGGCAGGGTCGCCATGCTGCGCCAGGTAGTGGTTCATGGCCACGGCATAGTAGAGCTGGTGCAGGTTCGACATGGCCTGAACGGGGAAGAGGATGAGTTGCTGGTAGGCGTCGCGCTGTTCGGGGCGCAGCGTCAGGTACTGGCGCAGGGCCTCGGCTTCCAGGCGCATATAGTCGTCGGCCACCTGTCGCCACTCGCCAGTCTCCACGTTGTAGGTCGTGGCATCCAGCATCTCAGCAGTAGAGCGTCCGTTATACTTGCAGCAGAGGTTCAGGATGCGGGCTGCCTCCTCAGCCTGCTCCGGTCCGAAGGTCTGGCGGCAGAAGGGCAGCGTGTGTGTGGCGATGACGTCGCGACTGACGGAGCCGGGGTTCCACGCCATATCCATAAACAGCGTGATGGGGTACTCCATGGGCTTCAGGTCGCCTACGTTCAGTATCCACATGCGGTCCAGGCCGTTGTCAGCAGCCAGCGTCAACTGTTCCCACATATGCTGCGAAGGTGTCACGTTTATCCACTTCGAGTTGCGGGGCGCTCCCACATAGTCTACATGGTAGTAGAGTCCCCAGCCACCGGGATGCTGTCGCTCTTTGGCGGTAGGTACACGACGGATGTTGCCCCAGTTGTCGTCGCATAGCAGGATGAGCACGTCGTCGGGCACGCGCATACCTTTATCATAATAGTCGAGCACCTCTTTATAGAGCGCCCACACCTGTGGCGTCTCTTTGGCAGGACGACCTGTCACCTTACGGATGATCTTACGCTGGTTCTCCACAATGCGTTGCAGCAGCTTGGTGTCGGCATCCTCGCTCATGGCCTCGTCGCCATCGCCACGCATGCCGATGGTCACGATGTCGTCGGTACCCTTCATGCGCTCGATGCCCTCACGGAAAAACTCGTCGAGCTTCTGCTGGTTCTTCTGGTAGTTCCAGGGACCCCACTCCTGACGATGGCGGGCATACTCCTGATGGTTGCGGGCCATAGGCTCGTGGTGTGACGTGCCAATGATGATACCCATCTCGTCGGCCGTTTTCGAGTTTTGCGCGTCGTCGGCATAGAAAGCCCAGCCCCACATGGCAGGCCACAGGAAGTTACCCTTCAGGCGCAGGATGAGCTCAAACACTTTCTCGTAGAAGCGATGGTTGCCGTACTTGGTTCCAAAGGTATTCTCCACCCACGACGTCAGACAGGGAGCCTCGTCGTTGAGGAACAAGCCACGATAGCGTACACGAGGCTCGCCATCGGTAAAGGCTCCTTTCTTAATATAGACCGTCTCGTGTTTCGCTACAGGCACGTCTGCCCACCAGTACCAGGGCGACACACCCAGCTGCTGCGACAGCTCGTAGATGCCAAACACGGTACCACGCTTGTCGCTGCCTGCTATGACCAGCTGCTGGCCTATGGTCTTGATGATATACTTCTCCGTCTTGCCCTTCAGGTCGCTGAGCACGCCCTGCCTCACCCACTGGTCTATCTGTCTGTTGCAGCCCACGGTGCCTATCAGGATGGTAGGCTCAGCACTGTTTGCGGGGCGTTTGCCCGTCACACGCTCCATGTCGGCCAGCAGACTGGCCGCTGCACGCTGTACACACGCGTGTTCCTTGCTGTCGTAGCCTATCGTGGCATCCTTCAGCGACAGACAATCCTGCTCGGGTTGGTATACGACAAAACGCTCTGCAGCCTTGGCCACAGAAAGACAACATGCACACAGCACTATACACAATGTTCTCTTCATACAAAATGTTGGTTAAAGATTTCTGTGCAAAGGTACAGAAAACATCCCTAACCAACCTTTGTATGTGTATCAAATACCTTTCTAAATGTTGCCAAAGCTAAAATCCGCTCCTATCCATCGACGTCTGAAGCGCCTCTGGCAGTGCCTGACGGTTCAGGAAGAGGTAGGTGGTGTTCAGCTTGATATAGTCGCGAGACATATACCACGTGCCTTTATAATAGCCACGGTCGCCCCATGAGTTCTTGACCATATAGAAAGGCTTGCCGTTCTTGTCAAGGGCCTTGCCGTAGATGACCATCACGTGGTCGTAGGTAAAGCGCCAGTCGTCGAACTGCTCCTGGCGCATCTGCTGCGTAGGCACCACACCCTCGGGCAGGTCAGCCAGGCCGTTGCGTGAGAAGTCACCCGACACATCGCCACCCCATGCTACGGTATAGCCTTCGTCCAAAGCCTTGTCGAGCACAGCCATCAGCTCGTCTATGGGCATGTTATAGCTGGGTTTCAGGCGCCACTTGTAGGGAGCCTCTATGACGAACCACTTGCCAAAGGGATGGTGGGTGAAGCTCGTCAGACTGACATATTCGTCGAGGTTCAGCCCCAGGCTCTGGGCAAAAGTCTTGGGTGTGTACTCCTTGCCCTCGTAAACAAAAGTCTCCGGACAGCGTCCCACATATTTCTCAATGACAGCCTGCACACTGTCCTGCCAGTGTGGCATCGGCTCTTTGGCCTTGGCCTGTGTTTGCTCACCCTCGGTAAAGCGGTTCAGGTCGGCATTGGCCATAATGACGCTACGCACCTTGCGGTCCAGCTCAGGGAAGAACACCTTGAAGTTGGCCAGCGAATCGCCTGTCAGCGAACCTGGTGCAGGCATCGCCTCCTCCGGACAGATGCCATACCGGCGAATCACATCCACCACATCGTCGCACGAGCCACCCTCTGATATCTGACTGAAGCCATGCATGCGGACATAGTGAGTGGCACAGTCCATATAGTCTTTGTTCACTACAAACATCTCGCAGAGGTCATACGTCTTGCCTGTCTTCCTCAGGATCTCACTCTCCAGGTAGCCCAGCGTGGCAAAGTCCCAGCACGTACCGCTGCGATGCTGGTTCTTGATGCTGGTTATCGCATTCTGCTTCACAATGGTGAAGTCCTTCTTCTCCTCCTGTGCCATCAGTCCCACCGACAGCAGCACAGCCATCCATAACGCTATTGTTCTCATATTATTGATTTTTTGTTTGTTTCATGATATTTGCAAAGTAGCTGAGGCAGACGTCACGCCACTCGCGGGCATTCTGCAGTTGCTCTTCCAGTCGGAGGTCTACCTCGCGCCACCGCTGTTCGTCGACGTAGTGGCGCATCTTGTAGCGCCAGTCGTTCTGCAGTGACTCCGTCCAGATAACACCGCTGTTGTAGTGGTACTGCAACGACTCCCACAGCGTAGAGCCGTCCTTCATGCGGTGCGTCCAAGGCACGCGGTGGAACCACAGCAGCAGTTCCTCGGGGCAGGTCTCTATATCGTTATAGGTGTTCGCGATGTGACTCTTATACTGACTCACGGCGTCGGTTCCCGTACTGCTGCGATTGAAGCCTATGCTGTCCTTCGTAGCCTGATGATAATAGACGGGGCACCACTCCAGGGGATAGTCGGCCTTGAAGCCGTCGGGCTCAGGACCGTAGTGGTGGTCGAACTTGAAGATGTGGTGCAGACCCAGCGGCATCATGTAGTTGACGCAGGCTTCGCGGCTGGTTTCCATCCAGACGGCCATGTCGTCGACGAATTTCTTATCGGTGCTGAAGGTCTGACTGAGCCACTCTTTGGCGATATCTAATGACAACAGCTGCGGATTCCACGCCATCCGGCCGAAGGCATACCAGTTGGCTTGCGAGAAGTGGTGGCCGCACCAATTGCGGTCTTTGCCTATGTTGGCGACACCGGCGATGCCTTTCAGCTGTTGGGCAGGCACAAAGGCGAAGAACTCCTGCCACATGGGGGCGAGGTAGACAAGGTGGCGCGACTGGCCCAGATACTCCTGGGTAATCTGCAGCTCAACCATGTTGGGCGTCTGCTTGATCTGGTCGAAGATGGGACTGTAGGGCTCGCGGGGCTGGAAGTCGAGGGGACCGTTCTTGGTCTGCAGGATGACGTTGTCGTGGAACTGGCCATCGAGGGGTTTGAACTCCGATACGGCCTGCTTGACACGATCTTCGCCCTTGTGGTTGGCACCATAGACAAAGCAGCGCCACATGACAATGCCTCCAAAGGGTTTGAGGGCTGAGGCCAGCATGTTGGCACCTTCGGCATGGGTGCGGTGGTAGTCGCCAGGGCCAGGCTGTCCTTCGCTGTTAGCCTTGACGAGGAAGCCTCCGAAGTCGGGTATCAGCTTGTATATCTCCTTGGCCTTACGCTTCCACCAGCGAGCTACTGATTTGTCCAGCGGATCGGCAGTCTTGGTGTCGCCCAAAGCCATCGGAGAGGCAAAGTTGATGGAGAGATAGACCTTGATGCCGTATGGACGCAGGATGTCGGCAATGTGCTGTATCTCCTTCAGATAAGGCTTGGTCAGAATCTTAGGCGAGGCGTTGACGTTGTTCAGCACAGAGCTATTGATACCTATCGAGGCATTGGCACGTGCATACTCGCGAATGAGTTGCTCGTCCAGATGAAACCACTCGAAGATGCTCTCTCCGGCATAGCCGCGCTCTATCGTGCCATCCAGATTGTCCCAGTGGTTCAGCAGGCGCAGCGAAAAGGCTGGGTGCGACTCCTCTTGCTCACCTCGCAGCAAGGCATAGGCTCCATAGAGCAACCCGATGTCGCGACGTGCTGTGATGGTGGTGCCTTTGATGCTGTAGCCGTCGTCGTCGGGCATGGTGGCGTCGAGCCTCAGCGTCACGTTTGCTCCGTTGTAGTACGTTTCCAACTCCTGTTTGGCAATCTCGATAGCAGGCGACAGCTTTCCTGTTGTCGTTACCTGACTCTTGTTCACGGGCTGATACCTCAGCCACAATTGGTGTCCGTCCTCGGCACAGGCTGTCAGTGCCAGCACGACGTTGAATACTGATAATAATAGTCTTTTCATAGTTCTTATTGTTTTAATGTTCTGCATATTCCGTTGGTGTCACCCCGAAGTGCTTCTTGAAGACTGTCGAGAAGTGGGCCTGGTTGTTGAAGCCCACCGAGTAGGCCACCTGTGTGATGTTAATCTTCTTTTCGCGAATCAGGCGGGCAGCTTGCTCCAGTCGCAGGTTACGAATAAACTCGCTGGTAGAGATGCCTGTCATCTCCTTCATCTTGCGATGCAGCTGGGCACGGCTGATGCCCACCTCCTTCGTCATCATCTCTACGTCGAAGTCAGGATTCGACAGGTTCTCATTGACACACTTCATGATTTTCTCCATCAGGGTGTCGTTGTTGCCCTTGACCTTCACGTGTTCGACCTTATCTTCTTGCTCTTGGGCTCCACTGAACTTTCCACGCAGGCGACGGACATTGTCCACCAGATTGTCTATCGTGACATGCAGCTCCTCCATCGCGAAAGGCTTGGCCAGGAAGGCATCGGCACCACGCTTCAAGCCCTCCAGACGGTATTGCACCTCACTCTTGGAGGTCAGCAGGATGACGGGAATGTCCGAGATATTCGAGTTTGACTTGATGCTGCGTAGCAGCGTGATACCATCCATCTCGGGCATCATGACGTCGCTCACCACCAAGTCAAAAGGCTTGGTCAGCAGCAGCTTCAAGGCCTCGCGACCATTGGGGGCATAGCTGAACTTATACCAGCTGTCCAGCTCGGTCTTGATATAGTTGGCTATCTCAATATCGTCGTCCACTATCAGCACACGCAGATTACGGCTGGCCTGAGGCTTGGACGATGCCGCATCTGGATTCGTAGCCTGCGAGGTGGTCTGCAGCTCTTCTATCATCTCCGGCTTCAGGTGCTCCTTGCCCAGGGGCAGGCTGACTTTTAGGATAGCCCCCGTTGTCTTTCCGTCCTCCTTGCGGTTTTGCGCTGTCACCTTGCCTCCGTGCATCTCCGTCAGCGCCCTGCAGAGGTTCAGGCCAATGCCAGTTCCGTCCACGTGAATGTCCTTCGAATTCTTGCCTTGGTAGAAGCGTTCAAAGAACCGGTCTGTCTTGTCATCCTCAAAGCCGTTGCCGTTGTCCATCACCTCAATGTTGGCAGTGTCTGTCAGCGAAAGACGAACGATAATCTCGTCCTTGGTATACTTGAAGGCATTTGACAGCAGATTACTGATCACCTTGTCAAACTGTGTACGGTCTATCCAGACCTTGATGCTGTTCTCAGGGTGTATGAAGGCATAGTGGATGTGCTGTTGCAGGGCGTTGTATTCGTAAAGCTTGTAGATGCCATAGCAGAAAGCCGTCAGGTCAGTCTCCTGACACGAGAGCTTCATCTGTTGCTTATCAATCTTTCGCTCGTCGAGTATCTGGTTGACCAGCAGCAACAGCCTTTGGGCATTCTTGTCGATGGTGTCCAGGTCTGCCTTGCTCTCAGAATCCTGGAGACGCTCCTTCAGCTTTTTCAGCGGCCCCATGATGAGTGTCAGCGGTGAGCGTATGTCATGGGTGGCATTGATGAGGAACTGCATCTTCGACTCCTCCAGATCGCGACGACGCTGACGCTCCCAGTTGAAGAGCAATAGACCGATGAATCCTGCTACTATCAGGCTATACAGCAGATAGGCCCATGTCGTCTTATACCAAGGCTTCTGGATGGTTACCGTCAGCGTGGTCACTTCATCCGATACGATGCCGTCAGCTGATGCCCTTACCTCGATGGTATAGACTCCAGGCTGCAGCTGGTGAAAGGTCAGCTGGTTGTTGCCCTCATTGGTCTGCATCCAATTGTCGCCACCATTCATTCGGTATTGGAAGGATACGTTCTCGGCATTCTTAAAGTCCAGCAGCGAGAACTCCATCGTGAACGAGTTGTCAGCATAAGCCAGCTCGAAATGGTCTTCCAGGGGATTCAGGGCCTTTCCTGCAGCGTTGAAACGTGTCAGGAAGGTCTTTCCCAAGGTTTGTGTCAGCGCACTGACATCACGAGGCAGGAAGGTCACTAGCCCGTCTGCTGTGCCAAAGCTGATACGGTCGTCCTTGCGATGCACCATCGTGCCTAAGACATACTCATTGGTTGTCAGTCCGTTGCCGGCGATATGCCCTACCAGCCTGCTCTTGGTGCCTTTCCCGTTAGCCATGCAGAACTGCCAGATACCCATGGTAGTAGAGATCCAGATGTCGCCTTGCTGGTCGCGCACCATTCCGCATATCATCTTGTCGTGCAGAGGTTCCGTTTCAGGTACCTCAGCCACCTTGTTCGTCTTCTGGTTGTAGCAGTAGAGGCCGCTCTCTGTGCTGATAAGTATATGGCCGTCGGCTGTCTCACAGGTAGTATAGCACTGCTTGCCGTCTAACAACACATTCCATCCGCGACTGTTGAAAACAAAGCCATCAGGTTGCATCATAGAGGTGCCACTAGTGGTACTGATCCACAGCTGACCATGCGAGTCGAACATCAGTCCCTTGATCCAGTCGTTGCATAGGTAGCCACCCTTACGCTGAGTCTGTTGCATGTTAAGCAGCTCGCCTTGTTTGGTCGTGGGATTATAGACATAAAGTCCCATACCGAAAGAGCAGATATAAAGCCTGCCTTGTTCGTCCTCAACCATGCAGTTCAGTCCGCGTCCATTCAGCGTCACCTCAGGGACGGCCTTTCCAGTATAAGGGTCATATCGGTAGAGCACATTCTCCGTAGTCAACCAATATTGGCCTGTCTTGCTGCGGAAGATGAGTCGGGTGCCGATAGGCGACTGCGGATGGGCTGTCACTCGTCCGTCAGCATCCAGCTTGAAGACACCGCTGTTCTGTACAGTACACCAGGTATCGTCACCTTCGCCGGCAGTGATGGACGACACACCACCACCAGTCACATAGTGTTGATCAGAGAGACTCCATGTTTCGAAGGCAGACTGCTGTTGGGAGAGCATCAAGAGTCCCTTGTTGTAGCAAGCCACCCATAGGTTCTGGTTCTTGTCTTCCATCAGGTCCACCACGTTGGCTGTATTCAGGTCTATGCGTCCATTGCCGTTAGCCACACGGGTCAGCTGTCGGGTGCCACGTGCCAGCTTCATCAGTCCATTGCCTGCAGTGGCTATATAGATGTTTCCCGCCTTATCCAGAGTGGCATCTTCGAAGCTCACATTATGCTCTGTCCATCCTGCCTTACCCGACGCATCTACTAATTCCAGTTGACGAATGTCACCGGTCTGGTAGTCATAGCTCAGAATACCATACATGCAAATGATGAGCAGCTGCTTGTCGTATTCTATATAGCGAACAGGTTGTCCGCATGTAGACTCATAGTCTCGCAATGTCGTTGGCTGACCATTCTTGACGGTGAACTTGGTAAATAATGTCAAATGGCTGCTGCGCCATAGATTACCCTGACGGTCTATATGGATACGACTATAGAAATGGTCGCTCTGACGGCGGTTGAACGGACTTTCGTAATCTATGTGTCCAGAGTTACCAAACGAGTAAAGGCCATAGCCTGCAGTACCTATCAGCAGTTTCCCTGAAGTGTCGTTTGTCAGCGAGTTGATGCGGGGTGTCAGCTGTTCTGGAAAGGTGTAGCGATGGAAGTTGTCGTGCTCGTAGTCGTAGCTTACCAAACCTCGTGAGCATCCTACCCACAGACGTCCCTGCTGATCGACAAACAGTGACGAGATTTCGTTGTCGTTAATCGTCGTCGAGTCATTACGACTATGGAAATAGGAAGTAAAGCGATAGCCGTCAAACTTATTCAGTCCGTATTCAGTACCCACCCATATGAATCCGTAGCGATCCTGGCAGATACAGGTAATCAATCCGCTCGACAGTTTGTCGGACGTATAAAGGTGTCCTGTCTCGGCCTTTGCCAGTACCCCTGAAAGTACGCAAAACACCAGTAAAAACAGTTTTCTTACTCTTTCCAATTTATTTGTCTGTGATGCGAACCTTCAGTTGATGTTTCTTATTCTTATCGATGGAGTATTTCTTCAGAACGCCCGGGCCACAGGAACTGTTCCCTAAACCCATGACGGCGCAGTCGATGCTAAGATAGGTTTTACCCTGATCCTCCAACTCATAGTCGTGACTCTTGCTGGCCAGATACTGGGCGGAGTAGGGCAGGGCAGAGAACGAGAAAGGAGCATCGATGGCTTCTATGCGCAGCTTCTTGCCTTGTTTGGTCTTGAGCTCAACGTAGGTGCAGTCCTCATGGTTACCCGAGTCTTGCGGACGGGGGTAGTGGACATACTGTTGACTGACCGTAGACTGCCACAGACCAATGGGACATGACTGCATGCGGTCTGGATAGTTGTCCCAGGGTCCACGACCATACCACGTCAGCTGTTCGTATTCGCGAGGCAGTTCGATGACGATGCCCAGACGGGGTAAGGGAGGCAGTGTGTCAGGAATCTCAAACGTAAAGGTCAACTCGTTGCCCTGCTGCTCGACGGTCATAGGGATGCGCAGCGTATCCAGCCCGCAACGCTTCCAGTCCTTGGCCAGCCAGTTGCCGAAACTCTTGTCGTTATCTGTAGGCGCACGGAAACACTGAGCCTTGAGATGAGTGGCGAGTGGGAGGATGGCAGCTGGCAGCTGGCTGGACTGCTTCAGACTGCGAGGCTTCGAGAATCCCATGCTCTTGACACCCTTGGCATTGTTGACATCGACGGGAACATACTTTTCGCCATAGGCTTTGGCCACCTCGCCATAGACGGCCTGTACCTCATAGTATTTGGGAGTCAGCGTGCGGTCACTCATGATGATACCATTCATGCAGAAGGCATGCAGATTGGGCTTGTCGCCAAAATCGCCTCCATAGAGTACTTTACCATCGCGTATGATGCCTTGGTCTACCCAGTCCCAGATATAGCCGCCCATCATGCGTTTATGAGAGCAAATCTCGTCCCAGTACTCCTTGAAGTTACCTAGGGCATTACCCATGCAGTGAGCATATTCTGAGGTGAGGACAGGACGGTTGTCGTTGCTGCGGTTGGCAATCTCTAATAACCGTTCCCAACGAGCATTCTCGGCGCGTTCCTTGTCGCTACCCTCAGGGATACCTGGGTTGAGGTATTCCTGCATCACTCGCGGATAGAAACGACTAATCATGTCTACCGTTTGGGGGTCAGGATTGCCCTGAGCACCCTCGTAATGAACAGGACGCGTGGGGTCGAACTCTTTCAGCCATGCAGACATAGCTGCGTGGTTAGGGCCGTAGCCACTCTCGTTACCCAGGCTCCAGAAGATGACCGAGGGGTGATTCTTGTCGCGCTCAGCCATGCGGATGGCTCTGTCGAGGAAAGCATCAGCCCAGTCGGGTGTACTTGCTAGCGTACCACGAAGTCCGTGGGTCTCACAATCGGTCTCGTCCATCACATATATGCCAATGCTGTCGCACAGCTCGTACCAGCGCGGGCAGTTCGGGTAGTGTGAGAGGCGTACGGCATTGATATTGGCAGCTTTCATCAGCTGGAGGTCTTTCAGCATCAGTTCCTCTGTCATGACACGAGCTTGATAGGGGTCGTGTTCGTGGCGGTTCACACCACGAATCTTCGTAACCTTCCCATTGATAAGCAGTTGTCCGTCACGGATTTCAATGTTTCGGAAGCCCACCTTCAGCGTGGTCTGTTCAACTATCGCGTCATCAGCCTGCTGTAGTTGCAGCTTTAACGTATAGAGGTTTGGATGGTCAGCACTCCATAGACGAGGGTTGTCAACCTTGATTTCCATGCGGTTGAACTTACGATAGCCACGCTGGGGAAACCACTCGTTCATGCGGGCAGCCTTATGTTGGAGGTCGAGGACTTCGTCAGCAGCTATGGTGTCGCGGCCTATAGGGATATTCTCCTCGTAGAGTGTAGCGACGAGCCGATAGCCCTCGCAGTTCTCGCCATTATAGACAGAGAACTGAGGATTAATGAGCAGGCTATTAGAAGTAGTACGTACTGCCACGTCGCGGAGCCTGATGTCAGGGGTATGATACAACAGCACATCGCGATGGATGCCACCAAAGCGCCAGAAATCCTGGTCTTCCAGATAGGAGCCGTCGCTGTATTTATATACCTCAATGGCTATCTGATTCTCTCCTTTTTTGATGTAAGGAGTAATGTTGAACTCCGAGGGCTCCATGGAACCTTGTGAGTAGCCTGCCTTTTGTCCATTGATCCAAACGTAGAAAGCCGACATCACACCTTCGAAACGCAGGAAGGTCTGACCCTCCTGCCAATCGTCAGACAGTGAAAAGGTACGTCGATACTGCCCTATAGGGTTACGCTCTACGTAGGTTGTCCATTCCTTTTTTGGCTCTCGCATCACATAGGGCGGGTCTATCTTAAACGGATAGCCGGCAGAGATATAAATAGGTGTGCCGTAGCCGTTGACCTCCCAGTTGGCAGGAACAGCCAGTGTCTTCCATGCCGAGGCATCAAAGTCGGTGCGGTAGAAGTCCTTGATGCGTTCCTCGGGTGTCTTTGTCCACCGAAACTGCCAAGTACCGTTGAGGCTTAATTGCTGGTCTCCTTTCTCCTGCTTATAGGGAATGAAATAGGCACGTGCCGGTTCGCGGTTGATTTGCAACACGTGGTTGTCCTCCCAATCGTGATGTTCGTCAGCCCAGACAGCAGTGCAGGCTAACAGCAAAAAGGACAGTATTATTTGCCTCATAGATACTTCATGATTAGGTCTACAATATCATCTTCCGTCTTTCCATCCATGGAGAAGACAAAGTCGTAATTGCGGGCGTCATAGCGCGACGTGCCAGTATACTTTTGCACATAGTTCTCACGCATCTTGTCTACCTTATGAACCAATGCCTCGGCCTCGTCGTGACTGATTCCCTTCTTCGTCATCAGGCGTTGGATGCGTTGTTCCATTGAAGCCTGGATAAGGATGCTCAGACGGTTGGGCTCGTCGCGGAAGACATAGAACGCTGAACGTCCGGCAATAACGCATGACTCAACCTCAGCAATGCCTTTCAGGATTTCCTGCTCAGCCTGGAATATCTCGTCGGTAATCAGCAGGTCAGGCTCGTCAACAAATCCACTCTGATGATAGGTCTTCGAAGCAGTAAAACCGATAGTCAAAGCGCGTTTGAAGTCGGCCCACCAGCTATGGCTGCGACCTTTGAGCTTCTCTATCTCCTCGACGCTGAGGTTGTATTTTTTCTCCAAAGCCTGAATCAGCGCCTTGTCGTAAAAAGGAACATTCAGTCGTTCAGCCAGTTTCTCGCCCACGGTACGACCACCGCTGCCTAACTCACGATTGATGGTAATAATAAATTTCTCGTTAGTGTTCATAGCTATATCTTTTATTGTATTTCCAGTTCTTTGAATTCTATATCACCAGCCTCGACGCGCAGGGTATAGGTACCAGCATTGATCTGAGTGCCTGTGGTGGTGCTGAGCATCTTGAACTTGTTGGGTGTGGGCGGGAATGTGACAGCGCGGTCCACCAATACCGTCTTCTTCGAATCGGTTATCGTCATGCGAGCACTGACAGGCTGGCCCGTAGTGTTCTTGTATCGGAAGCGTAGGGCATATTCCTGTCCCAGTCCAGGCGTAATGATAAAGGTGGTGGCTGTTGGCTTTTTAGCCATTGGCTGGTAGACGGAGGCCGGGCGTGCCTCGGTGTCTTGAGGAAGTTCTTCCTTTGGCAGTTTGGCTATAGTGTCGGTGTCGAGGGAGAGCCAGGAGACTGTTGTCTGTCGCTGTGGCACAGCGATAGGCTGAACAGCCGCTACGGCAATGCCGCAGATAATGGCCTGCCCAGCCTTGACCTCCGGGAAGCTGATGTGCAGACGGCCGTTCTTGGCTTTGGCGGTGACGACGCGCTTCAGCGCTCCGCAATAGCCTGCCTCAGCCCACGGGTCGAGGTCGTTGATGAGGGTTTGCCCATTGATGGCCACATCGAAGATGCGCAGTCCTTCATAGTCGGCTCGCTCTGCTGCATCACGTCCGTGCCAGGGCTCTACGAAATAGAGCTCCACACGGTAGTCGCCATCGGCCACGGGCAGGTCGTACCACAGACGATGACGACCGAAACGGAAGAACTGGAACAGCTCGTCGCTCTTGGTGCCTCGGATGTCGGTAGTGATATGGCGCTGTGAGGCCTGAAGGGCATGGATACCCTTGTTCGCAACGCCACACTTAGACCTCGGGTCTAAGAAGTCCTGTCCCCAAGAATGGCTATAGAGCGTGTCATCAGCTATCCACTGCTGGCCGAACTCGTCTACGAAGGCATCGCCACCGCAGTTGATGCGATAGAGATAGTGATAGCCCTCAGCGCCCTTCAGGAGGTCGATGTTCCTGTCTGCAGCGGTGGGGAGAACACCCGACGGAAAACCGTCGGGCACAGTGGCTGCATAGCGCTGACGGTACATGTAGTAGGCGGGGGTAGGTTCCTCCCACGCGGTGACGAGCCCCTTGTAGTTGATGGGACCTATCTTGTCAATGCGACGATAGGCACCATCGGGTTGTACGCGTCCAGGATTGTCGTGCGAATTGAAGATCCATTGGAAATGGCCGCAGACGCTGTCCTTGGCACTCTCAGCCAGACGAGCCTTGGTCTCCAGCAATTTGGTAAACGACTCCTCGCTGTATTTCGCATCGCCATGCATATCGATCGTGCGCCACGCGCCATACTCACCATTGAGCAACTGATCAGGACGTTTCAGCTCATTGTCGTAGTTCTCGGCCGAGCCTCCGTATGTACCACTCCAGTTCTGGATAACGTTCCAGTCTGTTCCTTCGCCACCATTGCAGGTGGTGATGGCACGTTGCTCTTGGCAGGTGGGGTCGAGCGAGCGGATGATGTTACTGCATTCCTCTGCAAAGTCCTTCGGCAACACACTCTCGTTCTGCAGGCCCCACAAGATGATAGAGGGGCTATTCCAACGCTCCTTGATCCAACGAACGAGCAGACGCTTGAAGTTCTCTCGGAACAGAGGCGTGTCATACCAGATATGGGCAGAGAACTGACTCCAGAAGAGGATGCCCTGTTCATCGCACAACTGTTGGTAGAGCAGGTTATGGGGTTGGTGGGCCTCGCGCAGCGCATTGAAGCCTGCATTGGTAATCTGTTTCATGCGCGAACGGATCTGTTCCGGGGTAAAGGCATGACTGCCACCTAAGATATGCTCATACTCGCAGGTGCCGTTGATGAAGACGGGCGTGCCATTCAGATAGAAACGGTTATCGCCGTCGTTGCGCTTAACTGGCCATGAGATGTTGCGGATACCAAAGGGTGTGCGCACCTCGTCAGTAGTCTTGGCGTCACGTTTAATCATCGTGGTCAGCGTATAGAGATAGGGGTCTTGCAGAGACCAGCGATGGACCTTCTCTATGTGTTCAGCATCACGAAGTGTCTTGGTTTCACCAGCCTTGAGGACGACAGGCTTGGCATGACGGAACACTTGCTTACCAGAGGCAAGCGTAAACTTGTTGACCAACTCGATGGTCTGAGGTTGGTTGGTATAATTTCTGACCTCAGTCTCAATGAAGACAGAGTCACAGGCAACGTTATTCCAGATATGGACGCCAAAAGGCTCGATGCGCACGGCATCCGTCTCGATAAGACTCACGGGACGGAAGATGCCGAAAGGCTGGCTACCTTCTGAGAAACCCCATTCTGACGAACAGCCACCACACACCCATGGCGAGGCTGTCTGCATGGCTGGATGGTCTACGTCAACGCGTAGGTCGTTGTCGCCATCCTTCATGCGGTCGGTAATGTCAAGTGTCCAGACGGTACGACCCACCAGCTCTTCAGGATATGGATGACCGTTAAGGGTAACGGTGGCATAGGTACCTACACCTTCGAACTGGAGGAAATAGCGTTTGCCTTCTTGCTTCTTGGTAGTGAAAGTCTTATGATAGGTAGCCTTTCCATGCAGATTGCCATGACGCAGCTGACGGTAGCCGTAATAGTCGTCGAAGTTATGGGGAATGGTGACGTCAGTAGCGATAGTATCACGCCCTGCAGAACAATGTGCCTTCCAACCTTCGTTCAGCGAGGTAATCGCGCGACGCCCTTTGCGCTCAGGTTCTGGGAAACGAACCTCCGAGCGTCCCATAGGCACGCTGGTGGCAACAGCAATACCTCGCTGCTGGTCGTTGTTGACGGCACAGTAGAAATGATAGACCACACCGTCGTGTTTCACCACACAGCTCTTATGGGCAAACATCTCGTCGTATGGTTTGGTAGGCCAGATGAGGTCTTCGCCTTCCCAACGCTGCCAATGGATGAGGTCGCGACTGACGGCAAAGGTGTTGAAAGCATTATACTTGCGCGATGGGTCGTAGGCTTTGAAATAGAACATCACATAGTGGTCGCCCATCTTGGCAATCTGTGCATCACCCGTAATGATGCCGCCTACCTCGTTGGCGAAAACGGGGTTACCATCATAGCGCTTCCACTTCTTCAGGTCGTTGGAGAGAGCGATGCCGATGCGCTCAGCCTTCAAGTTGTTCGTGGGGTTGACACCGCCGGCGTTGTAGAACATGATGAAGCGATATTTGCACAGATCCTTGGACAAACCACTCCCCTCGCCCTTTGGAGAGGGGCTGGGGGTGAGGCTATAGATAGTACTTTTATACTCCGTCAACTTCTCCCACCACTGGGCATCTTTGTCACTAATGCTGATAAGTGGCTTGTCGTCCGACTGCCATTCATGAGCCTGGGTGATGTCACCGCTGGTCCAAGCCAGTCCGATGTTTAGGGGCTCGCGAACGGCCTCATAACCTGTGCCATGCCCACCGATATAGGTCATCCAGTAGTTCTTCTTGTATTTCGCGATGCCATAGCTGCCACCCCATGTCCAGTCGATGAGAGCAGGGAATCCGCCTCGCTGGTTCATGTCCCAACCCTCGTCTTTATACGACAGGATGCGTCCTTGGGTAGTCCAGCGCAACAGGTCGTCGCTCTCAGCCAGCCACGTCTCATAGCCGCGTCCGTCGAGTCCCTCCTTGCCATTATAGACGACATAGGTCATATACCATTTGCCATCTTGCTGGAAGACGGTAGGACAATCAATCTTGTGGTAGTTGTCCGTAGGTGCCACCACCATACCATATTTATAAGGTGTGCGCACCTCGTCATAGATGCGCTGCATGACATCTTTTTCAATGCACAATGCATAATGCACAATGCACAATAAAAGGGCAGTAAGAGATAATCGTTTCATCATTATTGATAATTTGTATTATGCATTATGCATTGTGAATTGTGAATTATGCATTGTGCATTGTGCATTGTGAATTGTGAATTATGCATTGTGCATTGTGCATTGTGAATTGTGAATTGTGCATTGTGCATTGTTCATTACCTTTGGAACAGCCAGTCCACTTCGCCCGAAGGACCGTTCAGTCCGCAGTCGCGAGGATTGATGGTGCTATCAGTAAAACCAGCCACCATGAGGATACCCTTCGGCAAGCGGATGGAATTACGACCTGCAGGTAGCGCGTATTGGTGGATGTTGACCTTAGGCATCTGAACGATGCTGATGGCATTGGTCAGGACGGGTTCTGCCTGACCGTACTCATTGCCCGTAGCATCGATCTCCAACTTGGGAGCCTTGGCAAACTTGCGGTCGTCGTCCTTGAAGAGTCCTACAAGCAGCTTGACGGGCTTGTCGCTCTCGTACTCGATGGTGGTTCCTACGAGACGGGTAGTGTCGCGGTTCAGCACGAAGGCTTGCAGACCAGCGAGTTCTGGAGCGATGGAATCGACGGCGGTATCAGGGCGTTTCTCAAAGAGGATGGCGCCCTTCTGCAGCGTAACCGTAGCCCCCTTGTATTTCACGTTGGCGGGGTGGAGAGGCTGAATCTTGACATCTGCCTGAGCAACAGGATGCTTCAGCTTTTCGATGTTCTCCTTGAAGGCATCGAGCTCTGCTTGATAGACCACAGCCAGCTCGCTCCATGTCTTCATCTTGCCACCATCGCCACCTACGGGAATACGACGCTGTGCTGTCTGCATGGAGTTGGCATAGAGGTAGGTCTTGTCGGTCAACTGGCATAGCTCGCTCCAAGTGCTGTTGCTCTGTTCCAGCCACATGACAGCCGACTCCAGATGGGCGATGTCCTTCGTCCACTTGTAGCGTAGCACCTCAGCGGCAGCACGTACCTTTAACTGGAAGGCTTTGGCAAAGAGGGCATAGCAGCGGAAGTCGTTCCACACGCGCTGGTATTCGTCTGCATGACGGGTGGGCTTAGCACTAATCGCAGCCATCTCGACGAGGGCACGGTCGCCATGATTCACACACTGGTCTACGATGTCGAAAGGCAACTCACCCTTGTGCGCCTGTCCGTTATATTCTTTCTCGATATACTCGATGAGCTTCTCGCCCTCAGGACCGCAGCTCTCGTAGAATCCAGGATAAATAGTGTACTTATAGGGATTCACCAGCTGTCCCATCGTCATACCGAGGAGCAGCGTCTGACGATTGCCCTCCGTGATACCGAAACGACGGAGTAGTTTGGGAGCAATCTCGCCCGCCTCATCGTAAGCATTCAACAGATGACCTGCAGCGATGGTGTCAATACCGTAGTATTCGGCCAATTCACGTTTCCAATAGGATTTATCGCTGCCACGCTGGTCGTTCCAGGCGTAGCGTCCCCAAGCCTGATACCACATCCAGTCGCGATCCAACTGCTTCTGACGTTCACCATTTGGCAACTTGTCTGCCGTATAGGGCCAGTCCCAATACGAAGCCTGCGGATAGAGGTGCAAGCCCTTCGAGTGATGTACGCGGTGCATAGCCTGTACCGTCTTCTCGATAAAGGCAGGTGACGACCAACGCCAAGGTTCCAGGTTGGCTAGGATATGTACATTATCGATATGCACAGGAGCAGCCTCAGCCAGCTGACGATGTGTCTCACCCCAAGGTCCTCCAGGCTGGTAGGTGGTCAGCGACTCACCCGTATACTTCGACATGGTGTAGATGTTGGGGTAGAGGGGCAGCGACTCTTTCAGTACCAGCGGCCCGTCGGTATCGTGGGCGCGAAGCACGATGGGGGGTAAACGTTGAACGTTGAACGTTGAACGTTGAACGTTCTTCAGTCCGTCCTTGATGCCAGGAATGATGGTCTCCTTCATCCACGTCACGTCATCCTCGATGGTAGCCATTGCTTCGCCCAGACATACCAGCAAGCCTACGTTGGGATAGTTCTCGATGAAGGCGGCAATCGACTTGCGGGTATAGTCTGAAATCAATGGGGTGATAGGACGATGACGATCCTGTGTCTTCAGTCCGTAATGGTCGGCAAAGGGCTTGCTCAAGATGATGTTATAGAACATCTGAATGACCCAGATACCTCGCTTGTCGGCCTCATGGGTCAGGAACGAGAACATATCGACATTCTTCTTAAAGGTCTCCTCGTCAACCTCAAGGGCAAAAGGATAGTCCTTCAACTTCACCAGCGAGGCGAAGGGATGTCCGTTCCAGAGGTAGAGCGAGTTCATCTTGTTGTCCACCATCATATCGAGATACTTCACCCACTCCTCCTTGTCGTAGAACCAAGGGAAGTTCTCTGGCGTATAGGGATACTCATAGACCGCATGGCCAGGCAGATACACCGTCTTCTGCAGTCCGATACACGTGCCACGCATCACCATTCCTGGTGTTTCCTGCACAGGTTCTATATCCAGCGAACCCTTCTGACGGATGCGGTCAGCCAGTTCCACACAACCGTAAATCACACCCGTAGCATCATTGCCCGATACCACGAATCCTTGTTTGTCTTTCGTGATGGCATATCCCTCTGCAGTACCTGTAGCAGCATTAGTGAGCGAGATGCGCAGACCTTTCTTAGGCGTTACCTCGTAGCCCATTGCTGTGAGCTTCTTTTGGAGGTATTCCTTGGCATATTGCTCACGGTTGGTGGCTTTCTTACTAGTCACAATACTGACCCGCTGGGCCATCATGGTCAGCGTCATGCATAACAAGATGCTAAAAACGGTGATTTTTCTCATGTCTTCTGATTTGTTACGTATTATATATAAAAGACTTGCTTTCCGTCATTTTGTCATCATACGCGCTTAGTTCTTCTCTGACCTAAAGGCCAGAGAGTGGTGTTGCAATCGCCGTCAGGGCAAAGGCAGAAAGTGAGCCGGGTAAAGACTGGCATTGAGCCGGGCAAAGATTGGCATTGAGCCGGGCAAAGTATGGCAGAGGCCGGCTCAAAACCCCCTTCAAGAACAACAACTCAAGCTCTGGGGCTACGGTAAGTTACTACCTTGCAGAGAACGACAGCAGACTTTTTGTGATAATCCAATTTTTTTATGTACCTTTGCACACGGAAAACATCAGAAGGGAAAAATGACAATTGATATGAATAGGAATCATTTGTGGATTCTCGCACTGTGCTGCTGGTGCCTGACTTCGTGCATCAAGGACGAGGCCTTGGGCAAGGAGTGCGATATTGAGAGTGCGTGGGTAGAAGGGACGGAGTACGAGCAGTATTTCTACCAGACGACAGAGATGAAGCAAGAAGTCGGCTCGACGGAGACCAACATCATGTTCACGGTGCGTTCGCTCATTTCTCTGTCCAAGGAGATTCCGTTACAGTTGAAGATTACCGACGGCGCTACCGTAAACCCAGCCAGTGGTTCGCCGCAGGACTTTACGAAGGGACCGGTGGTGTACACGGTGAAGTCGCAGGATGGAGCATGGGAGCGCACCTATAACGTGATATTCCAAGAGGCTACGCTGCCTGCCGAGAAGTTCAGTTTTGAACATGTGGAGACTCAGACCGACACGCTGCTGAGCGGAACGAACAAGATGCACGTGTTCTACGAGCAGATATCATCGTCCGAACAGAATGCCAAGAAATACTGCTGGGCCACAGGCAACCCCGGTGCTGCGCTGTTGATGAAAAACAGCAAGCCCGAGGATTTCCCCACCTATTCCACACCTGACGGCTATATGGGCAAGGGCGTTTGCCTGAACACCCAATCGTCAGGTACGCTGGGAGTCATGTTCAACAAACCCATTGCCGCAGGAAGCCTGTTCTTAGGAAAATTCCTAATCGACTATGTGCTATCGGACGCCCTGAAGTCCACCTTGTTTGGTGTGCCCAACGGCAAGGAACCCGTGCGCATCACGGGATGGTATAAATACCAGCCTGGCAAGCAGTTCACCGACGTCAAGATGAAGGTCATCGAAGGCCGTGTGGACGAGGCCAGCATCTATGCTGTGTTCTACCGCAACACCGACGACGAGGAAAACAGCTATGTCCTTGACGGTCATGCTTTAGAAGACCTCGACAGACTGCTAGACAACCCGCTGGTGTATAAGGTAGCCCAAGTGAAGTCGCTGCCTGCCACTAACACCTGGACGCAGTGGGAGATGTTTTTCGAGGGCAGGGACGCACCGGACGACATCGTCAAAGCCATGGGCTGTAACCTGGCTCTGGTGTTCTCGTCGAGCAAGAACGGAGCACGGTTCGAAGGTGCCGTCGGCAGCACGCTGTATGTTGACGAGGTGGAAGTGTCTTACAAGAAATGAATGTAGAGTGTGGAATGATGAAAAGCTTATTATATATTGCAGTAGTGTGCATGCTGGCAGTGACTCCAGCTGCTGCAGGCAACGCCGTGCTTGACAGTTTGCAGGTGAAGGCCCGTGTGGGCTATAGCATCGGTGGCACGACACCGCTGCCGTTGCCCGAGACCGTTCGTGGCATCAAGCGCTATAGGCTGACACCGTCGCTGATGGTGGGTTTCGACGCCATGCTGCCCATCACCCAGAAGTGGGGCATCATGACTGGACTGCGTTACGAGAACAAAGGCATGAAGGCTACGGTGACCACCAAAGCCTACTACATGGAAGTGACGAAGGGCGACCAGCAGATGGCCGGACTCTTCACCGGACGCGTCGACCAGAAGGTGAAGCAGTGGATGCTCACCGTGCCTGTGCAGGCCACGCTGACGCTGAGCCGACGGCTCATGCTGAAGGGAGGGCCCTACGTGTCGTTTCTGCTGAGCAAGGAGTTCAGCGGCATTGCCTCCGATGGTTATCTGCGAAAGGATACCCCGACGGGTGCGAAAATCCTGATGGGTAGCGTGGAAGGCGAGTGGGCTACCTACAATCTGACCGACGACATGCGCAGCGTGCAGTTTGGAATCGGTATGGGCGTCGACTGGCAGGTGTACAAGGGACTGGGTATTTCGGCCGACCTGAATTGGGGTCTGACGGGCGTCTTCCCCGGTGACTACAAGACCGTAGAGCAGACACTCTACCCCATCTACGGCACCATCGGCGTATTTTACAGACTGAAATAGAGTCATCCTGGCCGCTAGTCTGCCGCTCACATTCGGATGGTTGGACTTTGGCTTCGCCGAACTTACTTAGCACTCGGAAACACTCAAATAAATTTGGCATTTCTCTCGTATTTTCGTAACTTTGGCTTCGCCGAACTTACTTAGCACTCGGAAACGCTCAAATAAATTTGGCATTTCTCTCGTTTTTTCGTAACTTTGTGAGAATTCGCAGGATTTCTTTAAATAAAGGTAGTTTGGGAATTTGAGGAAAAACAAGGTTCTTGCCTTGCAAGCGTCCCTATGGGCCGAGCGACGATTTGGAGACCGTACTCAATTCCACGTTCTGCTACAAATTGCTCAATGCGCTCGGCTTTGCCGCTTGCCTTTTATGGGGCAAAATTACTCAATTTATTCCAATCTGGCGTATATTTTCCCGAAAAAAACGCAGCAGCGTTGCGGGGTGCTCAGAGACTGCGATGCGTCCTGACTTCGGCGGTTTTAACATTTCCGAAGCAACAACCCGCCTGAACCCCCGATAAACAGGGATTTTTGCTTGGTGACTTGGGTGACTCAGGATTTTTGCTTACCTTTGCGCCATGTTCCCACGGAAGAAGAAAAACAG
>JAFPEE010000229.1 GCA_017389705.1 Prevotella sp. | reverse complement strand
CAGCCAAGGATACATTTGGTATGGCACACAGGACGGACTGTGCCGTGACGACGGTTACAGTGTGCAAACCTTTAGGAACGACTTCCTGAACGTGGGGATGGCGCTGAAGAGCAACAACATCACCAGCCTGGCTGAGGACAGTGTGGCTAACCGCATATGGATAGGCACTAACAGAGGTTTATACATACTGGACAAGCAGACCTATCGCATAATGGCCTTCAATAATGAAGATATGAAAGAGAGATATGTGGACAACATACTCATGGCTTCTGACGGAACGGCCTGGGTTAGCAGTACGCGCATACTCTTCAGGGTCGAGAGAAATGGAAAACTGACTCGCTACCCGTTAGAGTGTATTCCGGGTGCCGGCAAAGAGTTCGTACTATATGAAGACCTACAAGGGCAACTTCTGCTCTCACTATCTGGCAAAGGTCTCTACCGATGGAATAAGAGAACGGGCAAGTTCAGCCTATTCTATCCCTACGCCGACCGTATCAGCGGTATCGTACAAGATAAGAAACACGGATACTACTGGTTGGCTTCATGGGAGCATTCCATCATACGTTTGGATCCGACAAACAAAGATAAAAGCCAACGCTACGTAGGACAGAAACTTCCCACTACTGTTAGCGGCCTGACTGCGAGAACAGCCATGAGCATCGTGCAGGACGACACCTTCAACTACCTTTGGATCACTTCATGGAGCGACCTGTTCGTATTCCGCATTTCTGCAGACGGCACGTTGGAGCAAATAGACACTTCGGCCTTTTTACCCCAACGTAATAAAGCCCTATGCGACATCATCAAGGACCGGAAGGGCAATCTGTGGGTAACAGCGAGAGACGACAATAACTTCTTCATCACTTTCGGTGAGGAAAATGTGCGATCTTACACCATCGGAACTTTAGAGGAACGCATCAAGTGGAAACCCACCATTGAGCGCCTATGCAAGGACGACAAAAACGTGTTCTGGATGTTCCAAAGGCGCATAGGTCTTTGCCTGTATGATGCCGTAAAAGAGCAGATACGAATCTTCACGGATTTCGAGAAGGTGAAGGAAGAACCTTTCCTCGTTATTTCCACTTTATTAAAGTCACCCAACAAGGACGAAGTGTGGGTGGCAGGCGAATACACTACAAAGGTGGTAGGGCTTACACAGCACAACATGGAGATGTCGATTTGCGAAGAGATAGAACTCTCCTCGGTTTCTGGCAACCCTGGATACGTCTTCTACCTGTTTGAAGACCGGGGCAGGCATCTATGGATTGCAACAAACATAGGACTCTATCGCTATGACACAACCAGCAAGAAGTTGACGATTGCCAATGCCAGCTGCGGCAATGTCACTCATATGCTGCAACTGGCCGACGGCAGTATCTGGGGTATACAAGATAATGGCGGGCTGTTGCAAATAGGTGCTGACGGCAACATAACCCGCCACGGGCAGCGCACCGATTTTGTCTCCCTCACAGCCACTTCCGACGGCATTCTCTGGATGGCCACCGACAAGGGCGAAATTCTGTCGTATGACGCGAAGGCCGACCGTTTCCGTGACTTTAGCGAAACATGCGGTTTGAAAGGCAACAAGATCAACGACGTAGTAGCAGGCCACTACGACCACATCTGGATTCTGACCAGTCAGGAACTAAAGGAATTCAATCCCCGCAGCGGAGCCTTCCGCACGTTCAACGCTAGCACCGAGAACATCCATTTTGCCTTATTCCTGCCCCATTCTTACTATCAGGATGCCGAAGGTACGCTATTTATAGGAGGCATCCCAGGATTCGTGTCGCTAAAACCTACACAAGACATGGAGAATCTGTTGCATCACGTCGTCCCCTTGATTACCGACGTGAAGGTGATGGGCACCAGTCTTTTCTTCAATTCCGACCGCAAGGGTGAGTCTCTACAGAAGGTGACCATTCGGCCTGACGAGCAAAACCTCGAGATTCATTTCTCGTCGCTGAACTACGAGAACACCTCTCAGATACGCTATGCATACCGTCTCTCCGGTGTCGACCAAGACTGGGTATACCTCCCGGCAGGTGTCAATACAGCCTTCTACAATAAATTGGAGAAAGGCACCTATCGCTTCGAAGTGAAGACCACTGACGAAAACGGCCTGTGGAGCGATCAGGTAGCCACGCTAACCATTCGCCGACAGCCCGCTCCCTACGAAACCTGGTGGGCATATACCTTATACTTATTATTGCTATTGGGTGCCGCCTACTATCTCTATCAGATGGTACATAACCGCATTCGCCTGCGCCACGAACTAGATATGCGCCAACTGGAACAGGCCAAAAGTGAAGAATTGAACCACGCCAAGTTGCAGTTCTTCACCAACATCACTCACGAACTACTCACTCCACTTACCATCATCTCGGCTTCTGTAGAGAATCTCAAGCAGCAGGCCCCCACCCACAAGGACACCTACAAGGTAATGACCAACAACATCAACCGCCTGATACGTCTGTTGCAGCAGATATTGGAATTCCGCAAGGCTGAGACGGGCAACCTGCAGTTGAAGGTTTCGCGCGGTGACCTTGCGTTGTTCCTCCAGCGTTGCGTCGACAATTTCCTTCCACTCACGAAGCAAAAAGGCATGACTTTCAGCTTCGACAGCGCCCAACAACCCATGATGGCCTATTTCGATCCCGACAAATTAGATAAGATCATCTACAACCTACTGTCGAATGCTGCCAAGTATAGTGTGCCTGACGAGAACGTAAACGTCACTTTGGCATCCCATCCCGAACGCGAAGGATTCGTTCTGCTCACGGTAAAAGACAATGGCCCTGGCATCTCACACGAAATTCAAAAAGACTTGTTCAAGCGTTTCTATGAAGGAAGCCACCGCCAGTTCAATACCATTGGCACGGGCATTGGCCTCTCGTTGGTTCATGACCTGGTGCAGTTGCACCACGGAACCATCACCGTAGAGAGTGAACTGGGCCATGGTGCCACATTCATCATCAGCCTGCCGATAGAGGAACGCTTCTATAAGGCAGATGAAATCGACACCTGTTCTTCGCCCACAATACCCCAAAGTCTGACGAATGCTGAGCCATTGGTCGAGGATGTAGAGGAACCAACTGAGCAACCGCAGTCCCCTAAACAGAAATACAACGTGCTATTGGTGGAGGACAACGAGGAACTACTTTTACTGATGGAGAAGATTCTATCGTCGGAGTACAATGTCTACCTGGCCCACAACGGACAGGAAGGCTTGGCTTGCTTACGCCAGAACGAAATCCATTTGGTAGTTACCGATGTCATGATGCCCGTGATGGATGGTATCGACCTATGCCGAAGCATTAAGGGCGACTTCGAGACCAGCCATATTCCCGTCGTGCTGCTTACGGCCAAGAAGCAGGAAGAAGACCGTGTAGAGGCTTACGAGGCTGGTGCAGACGGTTTCATTGGCAAACCCTTCAGCCTGAGTGTGCTGCATGCCCGCATTGGAAACCTGTTGGCCACACGCGAGCGAATGGCGAAGAACTTTAAGAAGCAACTCGTCTTTGAGGGACAGGAAATGAACTACACCAGCCTCGACGAAGACTTCTTGAAGCGAGCCATCGACTGCGTGCACCGCCATCTGGACGACCCCGACTTCAACCAACAGCAGTTCATCAGTGAACTGAATACCACCCGTTCCACCTCCTTCCGCAAGCTGAAAGCCCTGACGGGACTCAGTTTTCCCGCTTTCGTGAGCAATATCCGTATGAAGGCTGCCTGTCAAATCATGGACGAAAAGCGCGGTGTGAAGATTTCGGAAGTGGCTTATGCTGTGGGCTACAACGACCCCCGCTACTTTACAGCAACTTTCAAGAAAGAGATTGGTATGTCGCCCATGGAATACATGGAGAAGTTCTCTGTAAAATAGAATTTGTTTATTTCTTTTCTTTCATAGTTTCAGTCCTTCCATCGCATTGCTTTTGCCCTTCCAGAGCACTGCTTTTTACCCTCTATAGCATTGCTTTTCATCCTTGATAGCACTGCTTTTCACTACCTATGCGATAGCTGGGGAGCAACCATATCACCTTCAAAACACAAAGAGGAAATTGGTATTCGCAGTTTTCTATCCACCCTTAATGTAGAATAATTAGT